>NZ_JAELTK010000049.1:0-44956 GCF_016428765.1 Delftia sp. ASV31 | reverse complement strand
TGGTTTCATGGTCCCAGCCCTGGGCATGCAGCGTGCCATGCACCAGCAGGTGGGCGTAGTGCTCCTCCAGCGTCTTGTTCTGCTCGCGCGCCTCGCGCTCGACCACGGGGGCGCACAGCACCAGGTCGGCCATGGCCGTGGGCTCCTGCTGGTAGTCGAAGGTCAGGACGTTGGTGGCGTAGTCCTTTTGCCGGTATTCGCGATTGAGCTGCTGGCCTTCGTCGGCGTCGACGATGCGCACGGTGATTTCGGCATCGACGGCCAGGGCGTGGCGTATCCAGCGCGTGACCTTGCTGCGGGACAGCACGGCGCGGTGGACAGGTGCCTCGGCAAAGCGCGCGAATTGCAGGGACAGTTGCAGTTGGTTCAGGGACATGGGGGAGTGCGTGGGCGTGAGCTTGGGCTTGTGCTTTGGGGCGCCCGTGGGCGGGCGTCTGCTTTGGCTGTCTGGATCAATGCGCGGCAAGGCGCGGTGCGGCACGGCGCGCAGGGGCTTGGCCGCGTGCGTCGTAGGCGTCCACGATGCGGGCCACCAGCGGGTGGCGCACCACGTCGGCGCTGGTGAAGTGGTTGATGGCGATGCCCTTGACGCGCTTCAAGACGCGCTCGGCATCGATCAGGCCGCTCAGGGCGCCCTTGGGCAGGTCGATCTGGCTGACGTCGCCCGTGACCACGGCGCGGGCGCCGAAGCCTATGCGCGTGAGGAACATCTTCATCTGCTCGGGCGTGGTGTTCTGCGCCTCGTCCAGGATGACGAAGGCGTTGTTCAGCGTGCGCCCGCGCATGAAGGCCAGCGGCGCGATCTCCAGCACATTGCGCTCGAAGGCCTTTTGCACCTTCTCGTAGCCCATGAGGTCGTAGAGCGCGTCGTACAGCGGGCGCAGGTAGGGGTCGACCTTCTGCGTGAGGTCGCCGGGCAGAAAGCCCAGGCGCTCGCCCGCTTCCACGGCCGGGCGCGTGAGCACGATGCGCTGCACGGCGCTGCGCTCCAGCGCATCCACGGCGCAGGCCACGGCCAGGTAGGTCTTGCCGGTGCCGGCCGGGCCGATGCCGAAGGTGATGTCGTGGCGGGCGATGTTCTCCAGGTAGGCCGACTGGTTGGCCGTGCGCGCGCGCAGGTCGGGGCGGCGCGTGGACAGCTGGATGGCGTCCTGGGGCTGCTCGATGAGTTCGGTATCACCGGCCAGCATCAGTTGCAGGGAGTCGTCCAGGATGGGGTCGTCGGCCATCTCGTAGAGGGCCTGCAGCAGCTCCAGTGCGTCGTTGGCCTTGGCCTTGGGGCCGTCGATCTTGAATTGCTCGTGGCGGTGGGCGATCTTGACGCCCATTGCGATCTCGATGGTGCGCAGGTGCGCGTCGGCCGGGCCGCAGACGTGGCTCAACCGGTTGTTGTCGTGGGGTGTGAAGGTGTGGCGCAGGATCACGCGGATAATTCCAGAGATTCCGGGCGGCGGCCAGCGCGAGGGCGTGGTGCCATACCCTGTGAATGGGCCGGCGTTCGGTTGCGGACGGGCATGAAAAGCCGCCCCCAGGGCGGCAAAGGACACCAATGATAGGCAAATTGACAGGAACGCTGCTGGAAAAAAACCCGCCCGAGGTGCTGGTGGACTGCGGCGGCGTGGGCTACGAGGTGCAGGTGCCCATGAGCACCTTCTACAACCTGCCCGCCAGTGGGGCCAAGGTCAGCCTGCTGACGCACTTCGTGGTGCGCGAGGATGCGCAGCTTCTGTACGGCTTTGGCACGCACAGCGAGCGCCAGGCGTTCCGTGAGCTGATCAAGATCACCGGCATCGGCCCGCGCATGGCGCTGTCGGTGCTCAGCGGCATGAGCGTGGAGGACCTGGCCCAGGCCGTGACGCTGCAGGAGGTGGGCCGCCTGGTAAAGGTGCCGGGCATCGGCAAGAAGACGGCCGAGCGCCTGCTGCTGGAGCTCAAGGGCAAGATCGGCGCCGATACGGGCGCGCAGTCGCTGTTCGTGAACAACGACCAGAACGACATCGTGCAGGCGCTGATGGCGCTGGGCTATTCCGACAAGGATGCGGCCGCCGCGCTCAAGAAGCTGCCGCCCGACGTGGGCGTGACCGAAGGCATCAAGCTGGCGCTGAAGGCGCTGGCCAAGTGAGCGGCGCATGAGCATCCATACCGACGATTTCGGGCAGGGCGGCTTTGCGCAGGGCGGCTTCCCGCCAGACAAGGCACCGGACAAGCCGCGCATGATTTCGGCAGCGCCGGTCTCGCGCGGGGAAGAGGCCATGGAGCGCGCGCTGCGCCCCAAGCTGCTGCAGGAGTACGTGGGCCAGGCCAAGGCGCGCGAGCAGCTGGAGATCTTCATCGGCGCGGCCCGAAAGCGCAATGAGGCGCTGGACCATGTGCTGCTGTTCGGCCCGCCGGGCCTGGGCAAGACCACGCTGTCGCACATCATTGCGGCCGAGCTGGGCGTGAATCTGCGCCAGACCAGCGGCCCCGTGCTGGAAAAGCCCAAGGACCTGGCGGCGCTGCTGACCAACCTCGAAGCCAACGATGTGCTGTTCATCGACGAGATCCACCGCCTGTCGCCCGTGGTCGAGGAAATCCTCTACCCGGCGCTGGAGGACTACCAGATCGACATCATGATCGGCGAGGGCCCGGCCGCACGCTCCATCAAGCTGGACCTGCAGCCGTTCACGCTGGTGGGCGCGACCACGCGCGCGGGCATGCTGACCAATCCGCTGCGCGACCGCTTCGGCATCGTGGCGCGGCTGGAGTTCTATACGGCCGAGGAGCTGGCGCGCATCGTGCGGCGCAGTGCAGGCCTGTTGAACGCGCCCATCGATGACGAGGGCGCCTTCGAGATCGCGCGCCGCTCGCGCGGCACGCCACGCATTGCCAACCGCCTGCTGCGCCGCGTGCGCGACTATGCCGATGTGCGTGGCGACGGCAGCATCACGCGCGAGCTGGCCGACCGTGCGCTGGCCATGCTCGATGTCGATCCCCAGGGTTTCGACATCATGGACCGCAAGTTGCTGGAGGCCGTGGTGCACCGCTTCGACGGCGGCCCCGTGGGCCTGGACAACATCGCGGCCAGCATCGGCGAGGAAGCGGGCACCATCGAGGATGTGATCGAGCCCTACCTGATCCAGCAGGGCTTTTTGCAGCGCACGCCGCGCGGGCGCATGGCGACCCAGGCAGCGTACCGCCACCTGGGCCTTCCCGTGCCGGGCGACGACGCCAGCTGACGACGCTCATTCCTCCGTGCCGGCGTTCCAGAAGGCCTGCAGCACGCCGGGCAGGGCCTCGATGGCGGCGATCACGCGGTCCAGCTCGTCGGAGTCCACCGAGGTGGCGTAGAGCATGGCCTCGATCTCCGTGTCCTGCGGGCCGAAGGCATGGGTTTCCACGCCGCGCACGGGGTAGCTGGCGTTCTCCAGCAGCTCCAGCATCTGCTCGCGCACATCGCCCTGAGCGCCGCGGTGGCAGATGGCGTAGACGTAGTAGGTCGACTCCGTGGATTCGTCATCCACCGGGCGGCGGTTGATGCGGTTGACCACGGGGCGCAGCAAGGTATTGCTGGCCAGCACGAACAGCGTGGCCAGGCCCGCCTCGGCCACCAGGCTGGCGCCCGCGCAGGCGCCCACGGCGGCCGAGCCCCACAGCGTGGCCGCCGTGTTCAGCCCGGTGATGTTGGCCCCTTCCTTCATGATGGCGCCCGCACCCAGGAAACCCACGCCCGAGACCACGTAGGCCACCACGCGCGTGGCGCCCTCGGCCCCGCCCAGGCGCACGGCCAGGTCCACGAAAACGGCCGCGCCCACGGCGACCAGGGTGTTGGTGCGCAGCCCCGCCGTGCGCTGGCGCACCTGGCGCTCCAGGCCGATGAGGGCGCCGAACACGAAGGCCGTGGTCAGGCTGACGAAGGTGTCCAGCATGGCGCCGGGGTTGAGGTTCTGCAGGGCCTGCATGGGGTTCCGGACTTTCCTGGTGAATGGGTTGAAGGGTGCATCACTGCCAGCCGTAGCGGCGGATGTAGACGCGCTTGAGCAGCGTGGCCAGGCAAGCGTAGCCCAGCAATATGGCAATCATCCACGGGAAGTAGGCCGCCGGCAGCGCCTGCAGCTTGAAGTAGCCGGCCAGCGGCCCCATCGGCAGGAAGATGCCGGCCGCCATCACGGCCGCCGTGGCCAGCAGCAGCGGCCAGGACGGGCGGCTTTGCAGGAAGGGGATCTTGGGCGTGCGGATCATGTGCACGATCAGCGTCTGCGTGAGCAGCCCGATGACGAACCAGCCCGACTGGAACAGCGTCTGCTGCTCGGGCGTGTTGGCGGCGAAGACGAACCACATCAGCGCGAAGGTCAGGATGTCGAACAGCGAGCTGATGGGCCCGAAGAACACCATGAAGCGGCCCAGGTCGGCCGGGTTCCAGCGCAGCGGCTGGCGCACCAGTTCGTCGTCCACGTTGTCGAAGGGGATGGCGATCTGCGAGAGGTCGTACAGCAGGTTCTGCACCAGCAGGTGCAGCGGCAGCATGGGCAGGAAGGGGATGAAGGCCGAGGCCACCATCACCGAGAACACGTTGCCGAAGTTGGAGCTGGCCGTCATGCGGATGTACTTCAGCATGTTGCTGAAGGTGCGCCGGCCCTCGATCACGCCCTGCTCCAGCACCATCAGGCTTTTTTCCAGCAGGATGATGTCGGCCGCCTCCTTGGCGATGTCCACGGCGCTGTCCACGCTGATGCCGATGTCGGCCGCGCGCAGGGCCGGGGCGTCGTTGATGCCGTCGCCCATGAAGCCGGTGATGTGGCCGTTGGCGCGCAGCGCATGCACGATGCGCTCCTTGTGCAGCGGCGTGAGCCGGGCGAACAGCTGGTGCCGTTCCACGGTCTGGCGCAGCATCTCGTCGTTCATGTGCTCGATCTGCGTGCCCAGGATGATGTGGTCTGCGGGCAGCCCCACATCGCGGCAGACCTTGGCGGCCACCAGTTCGTTGTCGCCGGTCAGCAGCTTGACGGCCACGCCGTGCGCGGCCAGGGCGGCCAGCGCATCGGCCGTGGTTTCCTTTGGTGGGTCCAGGAAGGCGATGTAGCCGATCAGGGTCAGCTCCGACTCGTCGGCCACGCCGTAGTCGCTCTTGTGCGGCGGCACTTCCTTCATGGCCACGGCGACCACGCGCAGGCCCTCGCGGTTGAGTTCGCGCGTCACGCGGCGCACGCGGGCCAACTGCTCCTCGTCCAGCGGGCGCGTGCCGTCGCCCTCGCGCAGCCTGGTGCAGGCGCCCAGGATTTCCTCGACCGCGCCCTTGCAGATCAGCTCGTGGTGGTGGTTGCGCTCGGCCACCACCACGGACATGCGGCGGCGCTCGAAGTCGAAGGGGATCTCATCGACCTTGCGGTAGTCCTCGGCCACGCGCATCTGGGTGTGCAGCTCCACGTGTTCCAGCACGGCATGGTCGAGCAGGTTCTTCAGGCCCGTCTGGTAGTGGCTGTTGAGGTAGGCGAAGCGCAGCGTCTCGTCGCAGGGCTGGCCGAAGGCATCGGTGTGCCGTTCCAGCACGATGCGATCCTGGGTCAGCGTGCCGGTCTTGTCGGTGCACAGCACGTCCATGGCGCCGAAGTTCTGGATGGCGTCCAGCCGCTTGACCACGACCTTGCGGCGCGACAGCACCACGGCACCCTTGGCCAGGGTGGAGGTCACGATCATGGGCAGCATCTCGGGCGTCAGGCCCACGGCCACGGACAGCGCGAACAGGAAGGCTTCGGCCCAGTCGCCCTTGGTGTAGCCGTTGATGAACAGCACCACGGGCACCATCACGGCCGCAAAGCGGATCAGCAGCCAGCTGACGCTGTTGACCCCGGTCTCGAAGGCCGTGGGCGCGCGGTCGTTGGAGGTCACCCGCGTGGCAATGGTGCCGAAGTAGCTGCGGTTGCCCGTGGCCAGCACCACGGCCAGCGCCGTGCCCGAGACCACGTTGGTGCCCATGAACAGCAGGTTGCTGGCATCCAGCACGCCGGTGCCATTCGATGCACTGGCGTCGGCGCGCTTTTCCACGGGCAGGGATTCGCCGGTCATGGCGGACTGGCTCACGAACAGGTCCTTGGCGCTGAGCACGCGGCAGTCGGCAGGAATCATGTCCCCGGCCGACAGCACCACGAAATCGCCGGGCACGACCTCGCGCAGCGGCACCTCGTAGCGGCGCGCCTGCTGGCCGAAGCCGCTGTGCGGGGCATCTGCGGAGTCGGCATCTGCAGGAGCCGCGGGGCCGCCATTGCGGCGCAGCACCGTGGCCGTGCTGCTGACCATGGCCTTGAGCCGTGCGGCGGCGCGGTTGGAGCGGCCTTCCTGCACAAAGCGCAGCAGCGTGGACAGCAGCACCATGGAGGCGATGACGACCGTGGCCTTCATGTCCTCCGTGGCGTAGGAGACCACGGCCAGCAGCGTCAGCAGCAGGTTGAAGGGATTGCGGTAGCAGTACCACAGGTGCAGCCAGCCGGGCAGCGGCTTTTCGTGCTCGACCTCGTTGGGGCCGAGACGCGTGAGCGCGGCGCGGGCCTGCTCGCGGGTCAGGCCGTCCTCACTGGAGCCGGTGCGCGCCAGCACGGCGGCAATGTCATCGCGCGAGGCGCGCAGCAGCTCGCGCGTGAGGGTCGGCGATACCGAGCGCGAGTGGTGCACGGCCGTGCCCGAGGGCAGGGCATTGCGCCGGAACAGCCCCAGGGCATGGCGGCTGCGCAGAAACGCCTGGAACAGGTGCTTGAGGCTTTTCATGGTGACCTCCCTGGCGGCTCAGGCCTGGCTCGAACGAAGGGTGGCGCGCAGCCAGTGCCAGTTGCGCTGGCAGGCGCACAGCAGGCGGCGGCGCAGCGGCGGGCGGGTCACGGTGGCCGACTGCAGCCATTGGCGCCGCGCATGGGCAGGCAGGTGGCGGTAGACCTCGGCGCGCTCCTGCGCCGCCAGCAGGGACAGAACGTCGGCCTGCTGGCGCTGCGTGAGCGCCACGAGGGCATGGGCGAAGAGATCGGGGCCGTGTTGCTGCAGCAGGGCGTGCAGTTGTCCGGTGTGGCGTGCCGCAATGGCGGCTTGCAGGGCCAGCTGCAGGGTGCTGGCGCGGGAGGTGTGGCTGGCGCGTGCGGAGACGGGTGCTGTGGCGGGCGTGGTTGCCGGCGTGGTGCGCAGCGCGGTGATGACGTGTTGCATGGCGGGCTTCTTTCGTTGCGGCGGAAGAAGCCCGGCATCTGTCCATCAATGGACGTGCGCGGGTCTCCCGGCCGGGGCCTTGGGATGAGGCGGAAGGGCCGCAGGCATGTGCGGCCGGACCGTATCGGAGGGGTCAGGGCAAGATCGACTCGGATCGGGGTCCATGGGGGAGCTCCTTTCTGACGAGGGGACGGACAAGGCGCGGCGCGCGCTCAGCGCGGCTGCAGGCTCAGAAAGCTGCGGATGCGGTGCGTGGGCCAGTGGGTCTGCAGGTCCAGGTGCATGGCGTGCTCCATGGCCGAAGGGGCCTGGGCTTGCATCTGTGCCTGTGCCTTGGCCTGCATTGCTGCCTGGGAGGCAGCCACGCGCGTGCCGGTGGCGCCGGGGCAGGGCGCGGCAGTGGCAGGCTGCAGGCGTTGCATTGCGGGGCGGACGAACGGTGTGGACATGGCTTTCTCCTTGGCGAACCAGGAAGACCGCCGTAGGCAGGGCCGTCAAGCAGCGTGGGCCGGGCGCTGCTCGATGGCAGACACACGGGCACGCGGTCAGTGATCAACAGCCATTGGAATCTTCGGTGCAGGAGCGGCGTGCCTGATGCATGCCAGGCGCCACTGCAGCGCCGGGCGGCGCGAAGATCCAAGGGGAAACGCAGCAATGGATGGAAGCCGACCGACATGGCCGCTCCCATCACAGGAGTCGGTCAGTCAGCCAGCAGCGAAGCCATTGCGGCGCGCTGTTTGTCACTGGTTGAACTGGCACTGTCCACGGAGGACTCCTGAAAATGCGATCCCTCGATTGTGCCTTGCGAGCTGCTTCGGGTCAACCCTGATGTCGATGCGCCACGGGCCAGCCAGCCCTGCACGATCAGCAGTTGCGCCGCGTAGTAGGTGGACAGCACGCCGGCTTGCGCACCGTCGAAGGGCTGCACAAATCGGTTGATGGCCAGCAGCGAGTCGCTGGCCATGAAGAAGCAGGCACCCATGGCCACCTGCCAGGCCGCCTTGCCGCCCAGATGCCGCGCGCGGCCCAGGGCCTGCGCCGCCATCAGCGCAATGACCAGCACATAGGCGGCCACGGGCAGGCGCAGCGCGGCGGGCAGGCCGCCCTGCCAGAGCACGGCATACATGCCCGCACCCAGGGCCAGCGTGGCGGCCAGCGAGGGCCGGTGCGTAAACCAGGGTGCGTCCTGGCGCAGCAGCACGATATAGGCCAGGTGGGCGAGCAGGAAGCTGGCAAGGCCCGGGATGAACAGATCGGGCAGCATCAGGAACACGTCGCCCGCCAGGGATGCTGCCAGTGCCGCGGCCAGCCAGCAGGCGCCGCGCGCGGGTTTCGCCAGTGCCGAGAAGGCCGCGCTGCCGCGCCACAGCTGCATGACGGCGATCAGCGCAAAGACCATGGTCAGCGGCTTGAACAGCCAGTGCCAGTGCAGCATGTCCAGCACGCTGGTGGCGGTGGCCAGCGCGCCGGCCTCGATGGCCAGGGCCAGCCACAGGCTGATGCGCCCCTGCATGGCCGCGCCCAGTGCCCACTGGCAGGCCAGCAGCACGCCAAACCACAGCGCATTGTGCGCCGTCGAGGACTGGTCGGCATGCCACAGAAACAGCGACACCCCGGCGATCAGCGCCACGAACTGCAGGCCCGCAAACCAGCGCAGGCTGCGCTGCATGTCGGGTGCGTAGAGCACGCGGTGCGCGTCCAGATCGAAGGCCGGCCTGGGAAAGCGCTGCGCCACATCGGCGGGGCGCCATCCGGGCGGCTTGAGCCAGACGCGCAGCTTGTCGCTCCAGCGCCGCGCATGCCAGCTGTCATGGATGAGTTGCCGGTACACCACGGCGTTGGCCCACAGCGGATCCCAGCTTTGCAGCAGGCCGCGCGTGCCGTAGACACAGGGCTCGCTGTCGTCCTCGGGCTTGAAGGTGCCGAACATGCGGTCCCAGACGATGAGGATGCCGCCGTAGTTCCTGTCCAGGTAGCAGTCATTGACGGCGTGGTGCACGCGGTGGTTGCTGGGCGCGCAGAACCAGCGGTCGAACCAGCCCAGGCGCCGCACCTGCTCGGTATGGACCCAGAACTGGTAGAGCAGATCGATCAGGCCCACGATGGCAAACACCAGCGGCGGCACGCCGGCCAGCGCCATGGGCAGGTAGAACAGCCAGCCCAGCAGCGCGCCCGAGCTGGTCTGGCGCAGCGCCGTCGACAGGTTGTAGTCCTGGCTCTGGTGGTGCACGGCGTGGGCTGCCCACAGCACGGCCACCTCATGGCCCATGCGGTGCAGCCAGTAGTAGCAAAAGTCGTAGAGCAGCAGGGCCAGCAGCCAGCCGGGAATGCTGGTCCAGAAGGCATCGTTGCGCCACAGCGCCACATGATCGAAGGCCAGTGTGTACAGACCTATGCGCAGCAGCTGGGTGAAGACGGCGCTGGTCTGGCTGAGCATGCCCAGGCTGATGGAGCTGACGGCATCGGCCAGCCGGTAGGCATTGCGCCCGCGCCACAGGCTCACGCCCCATTCCAGCGCGATCAGCAGCAAAAAGGCCGGCGTGGCGAAGACGATGATTTGGCTGGGTGAGGGCATCATGGCCCGTCAATTCTGGACAGGGCCGTTGTGCGGCGCCTTAGGCGTGAACCCTAGGACACGGAATCACAAGGGTTGAAACGGATTGCAATAAATGGGGCTTCATGGCAAGCGCATGGCAGGAAAATTGCGCCCTATGGCAGAATCGCCCGCTTTCCACGCGCTGGACGTGCTTGCCCTGCAGGCCATCGCCAGCCCGCACCGCCTTTGCCGGCATGCGCCTTGCATGCCCAAGCCCCATGCCCTTGTCCCGCCGCTCCCTGCTATCGGCTGCCGCCTCACTGGCTGCGGCCCTTGCCGCTGCACCCGCCGCCCATGCCGCGCCGGGCGCGGGCAAGCCCTGGCCGGCAGCCGGGCCCATCACCCTGATCGTGCCCTTTGGCGCGGGCAGCGATGTGGACGCCACGGCGCGGCTGATCGCCGAAAAGCTGGGTGCGCGGCTGCACCAGTCGGTGGTGGTGGACAACGTGCCGGCCTCCGGCGGCGTGCTGGGCGTGAGCAAGGTGGCGCGCTCGCATGCCGATGGCTATACGCTGCTGCTGGGCTTTGACGGGCCGGTGAGCATTGCGCAACTGGTGAACTCTTCGGTGCGCTATGACGCCGAGCGTGATCTGGCTCCCGTGGGCCTGACTACGGTGGCGCCCATGGTGATCGTGGCCCGCCCGGGCCTGCCGG
Organism: Delftia sp. ASV31; assembly: GCF_016428765.1. NCBI lineage: Bacteria > Pseudomonadati > Pseudomonadota > Betaproteobacteria > Burkholderiales > Comamonadaceae > Delftia > Delftia sp. ASV31. The sequence continues at coordinate 34,539 of NZ_JAELTK010000049.1, read as the reverse complement.
TGCACAACCTCAACGAGCTGATCAGCATGGCCCGCGCCCGGCCCGGTGCGCTGACCTATGCCACGCCGGGCGTGGGCACGGTGCTGCACCTGGCCATGGAGCGATTGCAGGAGCGCGCCCGCATCCGCCTGGTCCATGTGCCCTATCGCGGCGTGGCCCAGGTGACCAGCGAAGTCATGGGCGGCCAGGTCGATCTGGGCATTCTGATGACCACCGGCGCCACGCCGCTGGTGCAGCAGAAAAAGCTGGAAGGCGTGGGCGTGACCTCGGCACAGCGCATCGACGTGATTCCCGAGGTGATGAGCTTTGCGGAGGCGCCTGATCTCAAGGGCTTCGAGCTGGAAGCCTGGACCGGCCTGTTCGCCCCCGCCCGCACGCCCGAGCCCGTGGTCAGCCGCCTGGCCGCCGAACTGGCCGAGGTGCTGAAGCTGCCCGAGGTCCGCAAGCGCCTGCAGGACAGTGGCGCCACGCCCGGCTCGGGCACGCCGGCCACGTTCGCCCAATTCCTGAAGAAGGAAAAGGCGAGCTACACGCAGATCGTCAAGTCCGCCAATATCCAGGTGGAATGAGGGGCTGCGCTGCAGTGCGGGCGTTCAGCTGAAAACCTCGTCGCGCGCACCGCCTTCCAGGTGCTGCACATCGCCCCAGCCGACCAGGCCCAGGCCCTGGGGCGTCCACAGCAGGCGGTTGATGGCCGCGTTGCCCAGCGCCCAGGTGCGGGGTGCCTGCACTTCCTGGTGCGTGGCCAGGCGGTAGAGCACATCCATCACGCCGCCATGCGCCACGATCACGATCTGCTCGCCGGGATGGCCACTGGCCAGCCGGTTCACCGTGGCCGAGATGCGGTCGCGCAGCATCAGCAGCGACTCGCCGCCGCCTGCGGGCACGAACTCGGGATCGCGTTTGCGCCAGCGCAGCGCATCCTCCGGGTGGGACGCCTCGATATCGTTGAAGGTCTGGCCCTCGAAGCTGCCGAAGCAGCGCTCGCGCAGGCCCTTGTCGGCCGTCAGCGTCGCCCCCGTGCTTGCGGCCACGGCCTCGGCCGTGACATAGGCACGCAGAAGGTCGCTGCTGTAGATGGCGGCCACCGGCTCACCCGCCAGGGCCTTGCCGGCCTGGGCGGCCTGCCAAAGTCCCATGTCGTTCAGAGGAATGTCCAGATGGCCCTGGATGCGGGCGTCCACATTCCAGGCGGTTTCTCCGTGGCGGATGGCAATGATGCGCGTGGCTTGCATGAGGGGCTGGCGTGGGGAAGCTGCAAAAAGAGCAGGCATTGTCCTGCAAGCTGCGGGAGCCTGCATGGCCCAGGTGCGCAGGCCAAGTGGATCCTTGGCATAGTCAACTAAAAGGCGAAACTGGCGCGCCCTAAACCCAGGGACACCGAGGAAGGGCCGCCCCGCACCGAGGGTGTCGTCCCCCTCAGGGGGAAGGCGCGCAGCGCCTCAGGGGGATCAAATAAGACTTTTTGCGTTGTCCAGCACGAAGTCGCAGGCCTTTTCCTTGAGGTCGCCCTTGAGCTTGTCGATGCTGAAGCTCTTGCCGTTGGAGCCGGTGACCAGGCCGCCCAGGCCGTTCTGGAATCCCGTGTCCTTGGGCTCTTCCTGCTTTTGCATGCCCAGCTTGCCCAGCAACTGGTCCTTGACCTGGGCCGCCTTGTCGGCATTGAGGTAGTTGTTCTTCATGCAGTAGGAGATGACGCCTGCCGCATTGCCGGCCGTGGCCGAGGGGCTCAGGCCCAGGGCGGACAGCGCGCCCGCACCGCCTGCCCCCGCACCCAGCATGCCGCCGAGGCCGGAGCCTTCGCTGCTGGCGGCGGCCTTGTCACCGCCAAGGCCCGAGGCCTGGCGCAGCGAGTCGCCCAGGCCCGACGCCTGGGCAGGCAGGGCGCCCAGGCCCAGCATGGCGCACAGCAGTGCGCTGGCAATGGATGTCTTCATGGATGCTTCCTTTCCGCGGCAACCCGCAGGCTCGATACAGGGCCTGAAATTAGCACGCCGTGCGGCGCAGACCTGTGCCCGATTGCAAACCTTTGCCAGAGCGGGCCGTGGCGGTCTTTCGCGTTTTCACTAGCTGTCAAAGCCGTTGGCCTGTCCATGATGGCCGCACGCCAATGGCGGGCCGCAGGCGGCGGCCTTGTTATTTGGAAATGGCTTTTAAGTATAAAAATCAATTCAACAAGCTGTAAAAGTTATTTACAGTGGGGCGCACCTATATGGCCCGCTTCTTGCGGCGCCCGGGCTGCTGCGTCGCATGACCGCCGCCCTTCCAATCAATCCACAGGGGAGCAGACAAATGATCATGAAGATTCTGGGCAGTTCTTTGCTGGCCGCAGGCCTGTTGACCTCGGCCGCGCTGGCCCAGGCCGAGACCGTGCGCTGGGCGCGCGGCTCCGATCCGACTTCGCTGGACCCGCATGCCTTCAACGTGGGCACCAATTTCGTGCTGCTGCACCAGATCTACGAAACCCTGGTCATCCGCTCGGCCGACGGCAAGCTGGTGCCCACGCTGGCCACCTCGTGGAAGATGACCTCCGACCCGTCGGTCTGGGAGTTCAAGCTGCGTCCCAACGTCAAGTTCCATGACGGCACGCCGTTCACGGCGCGCGACGTGGTCTTCTCGCTGAACCGCGCCAAGGGCGAGAACGCCCAGGTCAAGTCCCTGCTGTCCTCGATGGAGGAGGCCAAGGCCGTGGACGATCTCACGGTGCAGGTGAAGACCAAGGGCCCGAACCTGATCTTCCCCGACAACCTGACCAACCTCTTCATCATGAGCGAGAAGTGGTCCAAGGCCAACGGCGCCGAGACCACGCAGGACACGGCCAGCAAGACCGAGAACGGCGCCACGCGCGCGGCCAACGGCACGGGCGCCTATGTGCTGGCCAGCCGCGAGGTCGATTCGAGGACGGTGATGAAGCTCAATCCCGACTACTGGGGCAAGGGCCAGTTCCCGCTGCAGGTGACCGAGCTGGTCTACCTGCCCATCAAGTCCCCGGCCACGCGCGTGGCGGCCCTGCTGTCGGGCGAGGTGGACTTCGCCCAGGACATTCCCGCGCAGGACGTGGCGCGCCTGAAGCAGGACAAGCGCCTGCGCATCAATGAAGGCCCCGAGAACCGCTCCATCTTCCTGGGACTGAACGTGGGTGCGGCAGAGCTCAAGAGCAGCAACGTCAAGGGCAAGAATCCGCTGGCCGATCCCAAGGTGCGCCAGGCCATCGAGCTGGCCATCGACCGCGATGCGATCAAGCGCTCGGTGATGCGCGGCCTGTCGATTCCCACGGGCGTGATCGCGCCGTCGTTCGTCAACGGCTATGACAAGGCCTTCGCGGCCTATCCCAAGGCGGATGCCGCCAAGGCCAAGCAGCTGCTGGCCGAGGCGGGCTACCCCAACGGCTTCACCATCACGCTGAACACGCCCAATGACCGCTATGTGAACGACGAGGCCATTGCCACGGCGGTGGCGGGCTTCCTGGGCCGCATCGGCATCAAGACCGAAGTCTCGGCCCGGCCGATCGCCATGCACAGCGTGTCGCTGACCAAGGCGGACAGCGACTTCTACCTGTACGGCTGGGGCGTGCCCACCTATGACTCGGCCTACATCTTCGACTTCCTGGTGCACACGCGCGGCAAGGACAGCCGTGGCGCGCAGAACGCGACGCACTACAGCAATGCCGATGTGGATGCCAAGATCCTGTCCCTGTCCTCGGAGAGCGACAAGGCAAAGCGCGATGCCACCATCAAGAGCATCTGGGAGACGGTGCAAAAGGAGCGCTTTTACATCGCGCTGCATGACCAGGTGATCCACTTCGCGTCCGTGCCCCGGATCAATGTGCCCGTGCACCCGGACAACGCGCTGCACTTCAAGTTCGTCAAGTTCGAGAAGAAGTAAGCGCCGATGCTGGTCCATCTGCTGCGCCGGCTGGGCCAGTCCGCCCTGGTCCTGCTGGCCGTTTCCTTTGTCTCGTTCATGGTGTTCCGCCATATCGGCGATCCCACGATCAGCCTGCTGGGCGAGGACGCGACGGTTGCCGAGCGCGAGGCGCTGACGGAAAGCCTGGGCTTCAACAAGCCCGTGCCCCTGCAGTACCTGGGCTACGTGGGCAAGGTGCTGCAGGGCGACCTGGGCATCTCCTACCGGCTCAAGCGCCCCGTGACCGAGATCATTGCCGAGCGCCTGCCCGCCACGCTGGAGCTGGCGATGACGGCGGCGCTGTTCGCCCTGGTCATCGGCGTGGCGCTGGGCGTGTACACGGCCATACGGCGCGAGGGCTGGCTGAGCCGCTCGATCATGACGGTGTCGCTGGTGGGCGTATCCCTGCCCACCTTCCTGATCGGCATCGCCCTGATCTACCTGTTTGCCGTGGAGCTGCGCTGGCTGCCGTCCTTCGGGCGCGGCGAGACGGTGAAGCTGGGCGGCTGGGAGACCGGGCTGCTGACGGCTTCGGGCTGGTCGGCGCTGATCCTGCCGGCCATCACGCTGGGCTTCTACAACATGACGCTGATCATGCGCCTGGTGCGCGCCGAGATGCTGGAGGTGCTGCGCGCCGACTACATGCGCTTCGGCCGCGCGCGCGGGCTGCGCGAGCGCGACCTGTACTTCGGCCATGCGCTGCGCAATACCCTGATTCCCGTGATCACCATCGCGGGCCTGCAGATCGGCTCGCTGATCGCCTTTGCCATCGTCACCGAGACCGTGTTCCAGTGGCCCGGCGTGGGCCTGCTGTTCATCTCCTCCATCCAGGGCGTGGACGTGCCGCTGATCGCCGCCTACCTGATGTTCATCGCGCTGCTGTACGTGGGCATCAACCTGCTCGTCGATTTCCTGTACGTGATCGTGGACCCCCGCTTGAGAAACCGATGACCGATTCCGCCAAACAAGCAATCCCTCCCACGGGCTGGCGCGCCAGCGACTCGCCGGTCAAGCGCGCCTTTGCACGCTCGCGCCTGGTGCAGGCGGCGGCGCTGGTGCTGGCGCTGATCGTGGCGGCCACGCTGCTGTCGCCCTGGCTGGCCTGGCAGAACCCCTTCGATCCGGCCAATCTGGACCTGATGGATGCCTTCACGCCCCCGGGCCAGGCGGGCACCAGCGGCACGCTGTACGCGCTGGGCTCGGACGACCAGGGCCGCGATGTCTGGAGCGCCATCCTCTACGGGCTGCGCATGTCGGTGCTGGTGGGCGTGTCGGCCGTGGGGCTGTCCCTGCTGATCGGCGTGCCGCTGGGCCTGGTCTGCGGCTATGCGGGCGGCTGGTTCGACACGCTGATGATGCGCATCGCCGATGTGCAGCTGACCTTTCCCGTGATCCTGGTGGCGCTGCTGGTCTTCGGCATCGCACGCGGCCTGCTGCCCGAGGGCTACCGCGACGACATGGCGGTCTTCGTGATCATCGTGGCCATCGGCCTGTCCGACTGGGTGCAGTACGCACGCACCGTGCGCGGCGCGGTGATGGTGGAAAAGCACAAGGACTACGTGCTGGCGGCCCAGCTCATTGGCCGCAGCCGCGTGGCCATCCTGGTGCGCCACATCCTGCCCAACCTGCTGGCGCCCATCCTGGTCATCGCCACCATCAGCTTCGCGCATGCCATCGTGGCCGAGTCCACGCTGTCCTACCTGGGCGTGGGCCTGCCGCCAACCCAGCCTTCGCTGGGCACGCTGATCCGCATTGGCCAGGGCTTCCTGTTCTCGGGCGAGTGGTGGATATTGCTGTTTCCCTCGCTGGTGCTGCTGGCGCTGGCGCTGTCCGTCAACCTCGTCGGCGACTGGCTGCGCGACGCACTGAACCCCAAGCTGCAATGAGCACGACACAAGAATCCGGGCAGCCCCCCGCACAGCCTGCGGTGCTGAGCGTTCGCGGCCTGTCCGTCACCTTCGACACCTACAAGGGCCCCGTGCAGGTGCTGGACGATGTGTCCTTCGACATCGCGCCCGGCGAGATTCTGGGCGTGGTCGGCGAGTCGGGCGCGGGCAAGTCCATGACGGGCGCCGCCGTGATCGGCCTGATCGAGCCGCCGGGCCGCATCTCGGCCGGCACGGTGCAGCTGCGCGGCGAGCGCATCGACACGCTGCGCGGCGAGGACCTGCGGCGCATACGCGGCCGGCGCATAGGCTCCATCTTCCAGGACCCGCTGACCAGCCTGAACCCGGTCTATACCGTGGGCCGGCACCTGGTGGAGACCATCCGCACGCACCTGCCCGTCTCCGAGAAGGAGGCCGAGGCGCGCGCGCTGGCCCTGCTCGAAGAGGTGGAGATCCCGCAGGCGCGCGAGCGCATGGCCCAGTATCCGCACCAGTTCTCTGGCGGCATGCGCCAGCGCGTGGCCATCGCCCTGGCGCTGTGCGCCGAGCCCGAACTCATCATTGCCGACGAGCCCACCACGGCGCTGGACGTGTCCGTGCAGGCGCAGATCATTGCCCTGCTGCGCCGCGTGTGCAAGGAGCGCGGCGCGGCCGCCATGCTGATCACGCACGACATGGGAGTGATCGCCGAGACGGCCGACCGCGTCATGGTCATGTACCAGGGCCGCGTGCTGGAAACCGGACCCGTGCGCCAGGTGCTGGACGCGCCGCAGCAGCCCTACACCCAGGTGCTGATGGGCGCCATTCCCAGCGTGCACCACCGCGTGCAGCGCCTGCCCGTGCCCGAGGTGGGAGGCGGCCCGGCCGCGCCCGCCGTGCCCTGGCAGTCCGGGGCCGGTGCGCAGGAGCCCGCGGCTGCCCTGCTGGAGGTCAGGGATCTGTGCAAGGAGTTCGACCTGTCCAGCGGCTGGCTGGCCCGGCTGCTGGCGCGCGAGGACAAAAAGATCCTCAAGGCCGTGGACGGCGTCGGCTTCTCCATCCGCAGGGGCTCCACATTCGGCCTGGTCGGTGAGTCCGGCTCGGGAAAATCCACGGTGGCGCGCATGGTGGCGGGGCTGACGCCGCCCACCAGTGGCACCGTGCTGTTCGACGGCGTGGACAAGTGGAGCCCGGCCGCCCAGACCGTGGCCATGCGCCGGCGCTTCCAGATGATCTTCCAGGACCCGTATGCCAGCCTGAACCCGCGCTGGACCGTGCAGGAACTGATTGCCGAGCCCCTGCAGGTGCTGGCCCTGACGGCCGGCAAGGACGAGACGGCCGAGCGCGTGCAGGAGGCGCTGCGCCGCGTGCGCATGAAGCCCGACGATGCGCGCAAGTACCCGCACCAGTTCTCGGGCGGGCAGCGCCAGCGCATCGCCATCGCGCGCGCCCTGGCCAGCCGGCCCGAATTCATCATCTGCGATGAGCCCACCTCGGCGCTGGACGTCTCGGTCCAGGCCCAGGTGCTCAACCTCATGCGCGACCTGCAGGAGGAGTTCGGCCTGACCTATCTGCTGATCAGCCACAACCTGGCCGTGATCCGCCACATGTGCGACGACATCGGCGTCATGCAGCGCGGCCGCCTGGTCGAGACCGGCGAGGCCGGCGCCGTGCTCGATGCGCCGCAGCATGCGTACACGCGTGCGCTGATGGCTGCCGTGCCTGATATGGAGCATGTGCACTGAGGCGGGTGCACTGCCATGGCCTGGCGTTCAGGTCGCGGCAACGACCCGCACGTCGAACCGGACCTGAAGCCAGTTCTTGATGGCGGCAAAGATGGCGGCAAGATTGTCCATGCTGGGGTTGCCTTTCGGCGAAAGCATGCGGTGCAGGCTCTTGCTCGGCTTGTGCGTGAGGTCGGCCAGCGTCTCGAATCCCACCGTTGCGTTGACGAGATCGCGCAGGACGAGGCGTGCCGTTTCTGGCTCACCGCTCAGAAAAAGAGTGGCCGCCTCATCAAGCAGCGCCTGTGCGAAAGCAGGGTCGCGCTCAATGCGCTGAATGACCGTTTGTTTGAAATCGCGGGTGAGCGTCATGCTTTCGTTCCTTTTTTGGCATTGTCCGAGGGGCGTTGCCTCTTGCGAGCCTTGTATTCGCTGTGCAGGGCCACGGCTTCGTCGATGGCCTTCTGCTGGCCCTTTTTCGTGCTGCCCCCGAACAGGATGATCAATCTTTCCCCGTCCTTGGCGAGATAGATGCGGTAGCCCGGGCCCCAGTCGATCTTGTATTCGCCAATACCCCGGAACCATTCGATATTGGAGGTGTTGCCCAACTCCATGCGGGCCATGGCGACGGCCACCTTGGCGGCCGCCTGGCCATCCAGCCCGTTGAACCATGTCTGGTACGCGCTGCTGCCGTCTTCGCGGATGTACTCCTGGAGCTGGATTCGCATGGATTGGATGGTAACTTATGAGTTACCAACGCTGCAAGGCACTGTCCACATGACCTACAGCGTTCTCATGTCCCCAGGAACGAATGACAGCGATGGACCAAAAAAAGGCCTGCGGATGCAGGCCTTTGCTTCTGAGACACGATGGCTTACCGGGCGGGTGCTGGCGTGGCCGGTGCTGCCTGCGCTGCAGGCGCCCCCTGGGCCGGCGGCTGCGCCGGCGCGCCACCCTGCTGCACCGGACCGATGGTGGTGCGCACCACGCGCGAGCCCTTTGGCGGGTTGGGGAAGCCGGTCAGGGCGGCGTCGAACAGGATGCCGAAGATGGCCGGGTCGTCGGTCCACACATCCTGGCGCTGGGCCGAGGTCTCGTAGACGATCTGCTGCGTGGTGGCGTTGCGCATCACGATGCTGACGGCGCGGTAGTACTCCAGCGGCGGGCCGTCGAACATGAAGCTGCCGCCAAAGCCCATGCCCCAGCCGCGCCCGTAGCCCACGCCCCAGCCCCAGCGCGGGCCGCCCCAGCGGTCGTAGTAGGGCCAGGCGGCGTAGTCGCGCGCATAGCGTGCGTCGGCACCGATCTGCACGATCAGGCTGGCCCGGGAGTCGTCGCGCTGCAGGCCCACGCGGCCCAGGGCCTGCTGGGCCTGGGACTCGATGGCCGCGAAATGCGTCTGCGCCTCGCGTTGCGAGGGCAGCACTTCCAGGCGGTAGGTGGGCGGCGCGGGCAGGGCGCCCAGCGTGGAATAGCTCTGGACGGTGCTCTGGACTTCGCGCACGCTGGCGCAGCCCGTGAGCAAGGCCGTGGCCACGATGGCCAGGACATGGATGCAGCGCAGCTTCATGGTGTACTCCTTGGTCGAAAAAAGGCCCGTTTGCACGGGCCTTGGTTGGAGTGGGGCGATTGTTATAGGTTCAGCCGTCAGGACGACAGTTGTACCACCTGCAGGCCGGGCAGTGATGCGGAGACGGGCATCTCTTCATGGTCGAAGGCCATGTCGCCGTTGGGGTCGGCAATGCCGGTGGCCTTGGCGTTCTTGAAGTCGTGCAGCTCGGGATCCATCATGTGCGTGGTCACGATGTGGCCCATGGCGCGGAACATGCTTTCCACGCGGCCCGGGAATTTCTTGTCCCATTCGCGCAGCAGCTCGCCCACGGCCACGCGCTGCAGGCCGTCCTGGCTGCCGCAGAGGTTGCAGGGGATGATGGGGAAGTTCTGGTACTGGGCCCAGCGGACGGTGTCCTTCTCGGGCACGTAGCACAGCGGGCGGATCACCACATGCTTGCCGTCGTCCGAGACCAGCTTCGGGGGCATGCCCTTCATGCGGCCGCCGTAGAACATGTTGAGCATCAGCGTCTGCACGATGTCGTCGCGGTGGTGGCCCAGGGCCACCTTGGTGCAGCCCAGCTCGTCGGCCACCTTGTACAGGATGGCGCGGCGCAGGCGCGAGCACAGGCCGCAGGTGGTCTTGCCCTCGGGCACCACGCGCTTGACCACGCTGTAGGTGTCCTGCGTTTCGATGTGGTAGTCCACGCCGATGCTCTTGAAGTACTCGGGCAGCACATGGTCGGGAAAACCGGGCTGCTTCTGGTCGAGGTTCACCGCCACCAGCTCGAATTTGACGGGCGCGCGCTTTTGCAGCTTGCGCAGCACGTCCAGCATCGTGTAGCTGTCCTTGCCGCCCGACATGCAGACCATGATCTTGTCGCCTTCCTCGATCATGTTGAAGTCGGTGATGGCGCGGCCCACCTCGCGGCACAGGCGCTTTTCCAGCTTGACCTGCTCGCGCTCGATCTTGATGCGGTTGCCGTTCGCGGTATTGGCTTGGGCATCCGCATCCGCATCGGCGGCGGCGGTTTCGGGGGCGGCTTCTTCGGCCAGCCAGGGGTTGTCGGTCACTGCATTCATGGGGTTCACCATTGTCCGGTTTCGATGCGAATGGCCACTTCGCAGTCTTCAAAGATTTCCAGCTTGGCGATTTTCACGCGCACGCCCAGCACGCCGGGCAGCTGCATCAGGCGCTGGGCCAGCTTGCCGATCAGGCTCTCCAGCAGGTTCACATGCTCGGCCGTGCATTCATCGATGATGATCTGGCGCACCTTGCGGTAGTCCAGCACATGCAGGATGTCGTCGTCGCGCGGCGCCAGCGGTTGGGTGCCCAGGCTCAGCTCGGCATCGACCTGGATGGGCTGGGGCATCTGTTTTTCGTGGGCGAGGATGCCCAGGTTGGCGTCGAAGCGCAAACCCGTGAGCGTCAGGATCTGTTGTCCGGTGGCGGAGTGCATGGGAAAAGCCGTGGAGTGTTTGGGTGGCGCGCGCAGGCGCCTACATCATGGAAAAGTCGCGCTCGAAGCGCTGCAGGTGCTGGCCGCCATCGACCAGCAAGGTGGTGCCGGTGATGGACTGGTTGTCCAGCGCAAAGCACACGGTGGCGGCCACGTCGGCCGCGCTGGACGAGCGGCCCAGCGGGCTGAGGCGGTGCAGCGACTCGAAGCGCTCCTGGCTCAGCATGTGGCTGGTCAGCGTCAGGCCCGGGGCCACGCCGACGACGCGCACGCGCGGTGCCAGCGCCAGCGCCAGCATGGTGCCGGCGGCCTCGAGAGCCGCCTTGGACAGCGTGTAGCTGAGGAAATCGGGGTTCTGGTTCCAGAGCTTCTGGTCCAGCATGTTGATCACGGCACCGCTGGCATGCTCCTCGCCGGCCGCCACGCGGTCCTCGATATGGGCATGCAGCGCCTGGGCCAGCAGGATGGGCGCGCCGGTGTTGCTGCGCAGGTGGGCTTCCAGGGCCACGTAGCTGAAGCTGCCTGCATCGTCATGCTCGAACAGCGAGGCGTTGTTGACCACGGCATCCAGGTGGCCGAAGTGCGCCACGGCGCGCGGCACCAGGGAGCGCACCGAATCCTCGTTGAAGAAATCGGCATCCAGGGCGGCGCTGTCGCCGGCCAGTTCAGCGCAGGCGGCGGCCGTCTCCAGCGCCTCGTCGTGCGAGTCGCGGTAGTGCACGGCCACTTGCCAGCCGGCGCTGGCAAGCGCGAGCGCGATGTCGCGCCCCAGGCGGCGGGCCGCGCCGGTCACCAAAACGGTGCGTGTTCGGGCAGGTGTGGACATTCGAGGACAATGTACGGATCGTGACGACAGAACCCTCAATTTTAACGGCCGCCCTGCAATCCCGTGTTGCGCAAGAGATTGCGTCCTCTGGAGGCTGGCTGGCTTTCGACCGTTTCATGGCCCTGGCGCTGTACGAGCCTGGCTTGGGCTACTACGCCAATGACACCGCCAAGTTCGGGCTGATGCCATCGTCGGGCAGCGATTTCGTGACCGCGCCCGAGATGTCCCCGGTCTTCGGCCAGCTGCTGGCCGCCCAGGTGGCCGAGGCGCTGCAGCGCACGCATACCCGCGAAGTCTGGGAGTTTGGTGCCGGCACGGGCGCGCTGGCGCTGCAGGTGCTGGACGAGCTGGCCGCCCTGGGCGTGCGGCCGGACCGCTACACCATCGTCGATCTGTCGGGCACGCTGCGTGCGCGCCAGCAGCTCAGGCTGGTGAAGTACGAAGGACTGGTGCACTGGGCCGATGCCCTGCCCGAGCGGCTCGAAGGCGTGGTCATCGGCAACGAGGTGCTGGATGCCATGCCCGTGCAACTGCTGGTGCGCAAGGCAGGTGTCTGGCACGAGCGCGGCGTGGTGCTGCAGCCGGACGGCAGCCTGGGCTGGGAAGACCGGCCCACGCAGCTGCGCCCGCCCATGGAGATCGAGGGCGAACACGACTACCTGACCGAGATCCATCTGCAGGGCGAGGCCTTCATCCGCACGCTGGGCGAGCGCATGGCGCGGGGCGCTGCCTTCTTCATCGACTACGGCTTCGGCGAGTCCGAGTACTTCCACCCGCAGCGCCACATGGGCACCCTGGTCTGCCACCGCCTGCACAAGGTGGACGACGACCCGCTGGCCGAGGTCGGCCTCAAGGACATCACGGCCCACGTGAACTTCACGGGCACGGCCGTGGCCGCGCAGGAGGCGGGCTTCGAGGTGCTGGGCTATACCTCTCAGGCCCACTTCCTCATCAACTGCGGCCTGGGACCCAAGCTGGACGCCCTGGCCCAGGGCCCGCGCGCCATGGCCACCAAGCTGATGATGGAGCACGAGATGGGCGAGCTGTTCAAGGTCATCGGCCTGGCCAAGGGCGTGGAGCCCTGGGACGCCATGGGCTTTGTGCGCGGCGACCGCACGCACCGCCTGTAGCCACCGGCCAGAGCTCCGCCCCGGGCCTCAGCGCTGGACGCTGCGGCCGTTGCTCACCTCGTAGGCCGTCTGGTCCTTGAGGTTGATGCGGTAGATCTCGCGCGTGACGTTGCCCGAGAAACCCAGCTCCACGATGGACAGGTTCTCGAACGTGGTCGTGAAGCCGCCGGGCAGGATGCGGTTCAGGCGCGCGGCGGTCTCGCCCATGGCGCGCTCGATCTCGGGCGTGAAGGTGGCTTCGCTGTAGACCAGGGTGTTGTGCGGGTTGTGGCTGCGCACCTCCTTGCCGGCCTGCACCTGGTTGATGCCGCTGACGCCCACGCTTTGCACCATGGCCTTGGCCGAATCGTTCATGCGGGCATAGACGGGCCCCGTCACGCGCGGCAGCGGGCCGTCGCGCAGCGGTGCCATGGCGGCGGTGGCGCGGGTGTTGAAGTCCATCATGGCCTCGTAGGCCGGGCCGGACTTGACGATGCCCAGGTCCAGCCACCACGGCTTGCCGGCGCCCTTGGCGGCCTCGGTGGTGTAGAAATTCTTCAGGTGCACGTCCTGCAGCACGGGCGGCAATGCCGGCAGGGCGGCCAGCATCTTGCGCGGTGTGGTCGGGTCGGCGCTGTGGATATGCACCACGGTGACATGGGGCAGGTTGAAGGTGTTGGCCTCGGCCACCAGCTTCAGGCGCAGCAACTGCTCGTGCACCACGGGCGTGACCTGGCTGTCCATGATGGCCGTGGCATCGGCCGGCAGGCGGTAGACCAGGCCATAGGTGGTCTGGTGGGCGCGGAAATCGCTGCGCTGCAGGGCGCTGTTGTCGATGGCGCCCGACGCCGCGGCTGCCGTGGTGGGGGCCGGAGCGCTGGCGCAGGCCGCCAGCAGGGCGGCAGGCAGGATGGCGAGAAGAAGGCGCCTGGATGTGTGTTGCATGGTGGGGTTGTCTTGTTGCGGCATGGAGCCATGGAAGAAGGGGGCTTGTCGCGAATGGTCCCGAAGCCTCCCGCCACGGGACTTTCCCAATGTAGGACGCCCATGTGTCCCGCCCATGACGCGCCGCCGCCGTACACTCGGCGCCATGATCCGCTGGCTCCTTGTCATCTTCCTGGCCCTGCTGCTGTTCAATGGCCTGCACGCCTGGCTGGAGCGCATAGGCCTGGGCCGCCTGCCGGGCGACTTCCGCTTTCGTCTGTTCGGCCGCGTGATTTTTCTGCCCATTGCCAGCACCGTGTTGCTCAGCGTGATTGCCGCCCTGATCGCCAAGCTGGTCTGAGCATGGCTTGAAGCACGGGCGCGCCGCCCGTATATGCAGGCATTGCCCCATGACTTCCGAACAAGAGGCCGCCCATGTCCGACAAGCTGCATTTCGTCTGCCCCCATTGCCACACCACCAACCGCATTGCGGCCGACCAGCTCGGCAGCGCGCCTGACTGCGGCAGCTGCCACCAGCCGCTGGTCACCGGCCAGCCCGTGGCGCTGGATGCGCAAAGCTTTGCCAGGCATGTGGGGCGCAGCCAGGCGCCGGTGGTGGTGGACTTCTGGGCACCCTGGTGCGGCCCCTGCCGCATGATGGCGCCGGCCTTCGAGCAGGCGGCGCAGGCGCTGGCGCCCGGCGTGCAACTGGCCAAGCTCGATACCGAAGCCCATCCCCAGGCTGCCGCGCCCTGGAACATCCGCAGCATCCCGACCATGGTGGTGTTCAAGGAAGGGCGCGAGATCGCCCGTGTCTCCGGCGCTTTGCCGGCCGGCGAGATCGTGCGCTGGGTGCGTTCGGTCGTCTGATTTCTCTGCGGGTCCCCAAGGCCGGGCGCCTTCAGGCCCGCCCTCAGGCCTGCACTTCGCCCGGCTGGTAGAAGCAATAGCCGCTGTTGCGCAGCGTCTTGACGGGTAGTTGCTGGCCGCTGGCCTCCTCCACCTTGCGGCGCAGCCTGCGCATCTGGGTGTCCAGGCGGCGCTGGTCGTAGACCAGATAGTCGCCGCCCAGGGCCTGCACGATCTTTCGGCGGCTCACCTCGGTGCCTGCCTGGCCCATGAGGCACTGCAGCACCAGCAGGTCCTGCTGGGAGAGCGCGACCGGCGGGGCCGATGGGGGCAGCAGGCGGCTCGGACCCAGCTGCAACAGCCAGCGCGCCTGGCGCTGCTGCAGGCCCAGGCGGCGCACCAGCGCGGCCAGCGTGGCCTCCAGCTCGTCCAGATCACAGCCTTTGCCCAGATAGTGGTCGGCTCCGTTTTCCAGGCCGTCGATGCGGTTGGTGCTGGTGTTGTGCGCGCTGAACACGATGATGCCCAGTTGCTGACCCTGCTGGCGCAGGCGCTGGATCAGGGCCAGGCCGCTGCCATCGGGCAGGCCGATGTCGATGATGGCCAGGCGGTGGCGCCGCGCGTCGAAGTGGCGGTCGAACTCCTGCAGGCTGGCAACGCATTGCGGCGCGTAGCCCAGGCCCTCCAGGAATTCACCCAGTTCATGGCGCAGCACGGGCTCGTCTTCGAGCAGGATCACATCAAGCATGGGGGAAGGGGGCTGAGCGGCGAGGCCGGGAGGCTGGTGTACGCTGGCGGCCCTGTGGTGGACCTCCGATGCGATATTACCGTGCAACCCTCCTGCTGCTGGCCTGGCTGCTGTGTCCGCTGCTGACCCAGGCCCAGGCGCTCCTGCTGAACCCCTATGTGCCCATGCTGGAGACCGCCGGTCAGTGGCAGCGGCTCGATGACGCCGCTGGCTTGCTCGACGCCGGGCAGGCCGACGCCGCCCCCGGATGGCAGCCGCTGCCCGGTCACCTGAACGCCAGCTTCACGCAGGCGGCGGTCTGGCTGCGCATGCCGCTGCAGGTGGAGCAGCCCGGCAGCTGGATGCTGCTGCTGGGTAATGCCCTGCTGGACGAGGTGGAGGTCCACGTGCGCAGATCCGGTGGCCCCTGGCAGCTGCTGGGGCGCAGCGGCGAAGAAGTGCCGCGCCACGCCTGGCCGGTGGACTACCGCAGTCCGGCATTCCAGTTCGAGCCCCCTGTCGCCGGGTCTTACGAGTTGCTGGTGCGCCTGCGCGCGCGCAACGCGCTCGTCACCCGCATCGATCTGTGGCAGCGACTGGCGTTCGACAACCACACGCGGCGTGAGGCCCTGTCGTTCGGCCTGTATTTCGGGTTGTACCTGCTGTTGATCGGCGTGCAGTTGGTGTTCTGGCTGGGCACGCGGGCCCCCTTGAGCGGCCTGTTCCTGGCCTATCTCAGCGTCTGCGTGCTCAATGAGGTGGTATCGCTGGGGCTGGTGCAGCAACTGACGGGCCTGCCCGGGTTCTGGAGCGACCGCCTGCTGGGATGCGGCATTGCCGCCGCCCTGGCGATCTCCATGCAACTGGCCTGCAGGCAGCTGGACCTGGCGTCGCTGTATCCGCGGCTGGTGCGCCAGATCGTGCCGCTGCTGTGGCTGTTCAGCCTGTGCTGCATGCTGCTGGTGGTGTCGGGGCACTACTCGGCGGGCATGATCCCGGTGCAGGCCATGACCCTGCCGCTGACCCTGGGCTTTCTCGCGTTCGCCCTTTGGCTGTGGCGGCGCGGCCATGCCCCGGCGCGGTTCTTCATGCTGGCGTTCGGCATCTTCTATGCCGGCGTGCTGATCTCTTTTCTGCGCAACCTGGGCTGGCTGCCCATGAACGCGCTGACCGCGCTGGTGTCCACGCATGCGTCCGCGCTGGGCACCATGGCGCACATGCTGCTGCTCAGCGGCTGGATCATCGGCGGATACGAGCACAGGCGCCGCGTTCGAGAGCGGGAGCAGGTGCTGCTGGAGGCCGAGCTTGTGCAGCGCCAGTTGCGCGAGAGTGAACTCAGCGAGGCGCTGGTGCTGGAGCGCAGGGTTCGCCAGGAGCAGCGCGACTTTGTCGCCATGGTCTCGCACGAACTGCGCACACCGCTGGCCATCATCCTGACCAGTGCGCAGCAACTGGCGCGCAATCTGGCGGCACCGCCCGACAAGACGCTGGCACGCAGCCGCAACATCCGCGAAGCCGCCCAGCGCCTGCTGGCCCTGGTGGACGACTGCCTGGCCGACGACCGCATGGCCGACCCCCAGCCCCATGCCGAGCCCCGCCTGCAGCCCTGCGACCTGCATGCGCTGGTGGATGGCTTGTGCCTGGACTTTGCGCCCGGCCGCATCGTCTGCCACCTGGGCGGGGGCACGCAGCAATTGATCACCGATGCCGGCCTGCTGCGCATCGCGCTGCGCAATCTGCTGGCCAATGCAGACCGCCACACGCCCGAGGGCGAATCGGTCCGCCTGGACGTGACCAGGCAGGGCGAGGGTCTGGAGATCCAGGTCTCGAACGCCTCCGAGCCCATTGCCCAGGCGGACCAGGACCAGTTGTTCGAAAGGTATTACCGTGGCCGCAACGCCCAGCACCGGCCCGGCGCCGGGCTGGGGCTGTACCTGGTGCGGCGCATCGCCGAGCGGCTGGGCGGCAGCGTGGCCTTGTTGACGGCAGGGGGCGAGCAGCCCGTGTGCCTGCGACTGGTCCTGCCCGTGGCGGGAGCCTGATTCCCGTGTGTGGCGGCCCTTGCGCTCAGGCCGCCTGCGCCAGCCAATCGGCCACGGCCTGCGCGCGTGCTGCCTGCACGGCTTCGCCTATGGCCTTGCCCTGTTTGCCGCGCGCGGCGGCCTGGGCCGCGATGTCCGAGGTGGAGATGGACAGCGCGGCAGCCAGCGCATCGCGCAGGCGCGCGCGCTGGGGGTAGGGTCGGTCCTCGAAACCCAGGCGCCCCCGCGCATCGCATTCACAGGCCGCAAGGGCCTGCTCGAAGCGCGCGGGCTTGCGGATGGCGTCGCAGCGCTCCAGCAGGCGCACGATGGCGGCGCCGTTGAGCTCGCCGCTGCGGTGGATGTTGCCGTGCTCGCGCGCCACCACGTCGCCCAGTTCGCGGCAGTCGGTGGGCACGCGCAGCCGCTCGCCAACCTTTTCGGCCAGGCGGGCGCTGCGGTGCTCGTGGCCTATGTGGCGCGGCAGCACATCGGCCGGGGTCGTGCCCTTGCCCAGGTCGTGCACCAGGCAGGCATAGCGCACGGGCAGCGGGGTGTCCAGCTGCGCGGCCATGTCCAGCACCATCATGGCGTGCACGCCGGTATCGACCTCGGGGTGGTATTCGGCGCGCTGGGGCACGCCCCACAGGCGCTCCAGCTCGGGCAGCAGCACGGCCAGCGCACCGCATTCGCGCAACAGCTCGAACATGCGTGAGGGCTGGCGCTCCATCAGGCCCCGGCTGATCTCCTGCCAGACGCGTTCGGGCACCAGGGCATCCACCTCGCCGGCGGCCACCATCTCTTGCATCAGGGCCATGGTTTCCGGTGCCACCGTGAATTCGTGGAACCGCGCCGCAAAGCGCGCCACGCGCAGGATGCGCACCGGGTCTTCGCGAAAGGCGTCGGTCACATGGCGCAGCACCCGGGCCTGCAGGTCGGCCTGGCCGCCGTAGGGGTCGTCGATGGCGCCTTTGCCATCCCAGTCCGGCGGGGCGGCCATGGCGTTGATGGTCAGGTCGCGCCGGGCCAGGTCCTGCTCCAGCGTGACGTCGGGCGCCGCCTGGACGACGAAACCGCGGTAGCCCGGCCCGCTTTTGCGCTCGGTGCGCGCCAGGGCGTACTCCTCGTGGGTTTCGGGGTGCAGGAAGACGGGAAAGTCCCGCCCCACGGGCATGAAGCCGCGCTCGGCCATCTGCTCGGGCGTGGCGCCGACCACGACCCAGTCGCGGTCATGCACGGCCCGCCCCAGAAGGCGGTCGCGCACCGCGCCGCCCACCATGTACACCTGAAATTCGCTCATCCCGCAATGGTACGGCCTGGGCGGTGACATGATGGCGGGCTGCGCCGGGCGCCGAGGGGCGCCGCATGCCCATTTTCCATTTGGAGACAAACCATGGCTTGGTCCTTTCGACCGCGTGTTCCCGTCCTGATCCTGGGCCTGGCGGCTGCCGGCCTGCTGTCCGCAGCCAGCGCCGCACCGCTGGCCGACACCACCCGGCAGGCGGCCCGTGCCAGCCTGCATGAATGGGTCGAGGTGCTGGCCCTGCCCAACGACGCCAATGTGCCGGCCGATATCCAGAAGAACGTGGCCTGGTTTGCCAAGGCCTTCGAGCGGCGGGGCTTCGAGGTGCGGCAACTGGCCAATGGCGACAAGCCCATGCTCATGGCCACGCTGCCGTCGGCTGGGCCCGGGCGCAAGACCGTGCTGTTCTACGCCCACCTTGACGGCCAGGCCGTCAAGCCCGAGGAGTGGCAGCAGGCCAGCCCCTGGCAGGCCACGCTCAAGCAGCGCCAGCCGGATGGCTGCTGGGCCGCGCTGCCGCTGGAGCAGCTGTATGGCGAGCAGCCCGATCCGCAGTGGCGCGTGTTTGCGCGCTCGTCCTCGGACGACAAGGCGCCCATCGTCATGCTGCTGGCGGCGCTGGATGCGCTCAAGGCCCAGGGCAAGCAGCCGGGCGTGGACATCAAGGTGCTGCTGGATTCCGAAGAGGAAAAGGGCTCTCCCACGCTGGGCCGCGTGATCGGCGAGAACCTGGGTGCGCTGAAGTCCGATGCCATGGTGGTGCTCGACGGTCCCATGCACGCCAGCAACCGGCCCACCCTGGTGTTCGGCAACCGGGGCATTGCCCAGGCCACGCTCACTGTCTATGGCGCCAGCCAGGAACTGCACAGCGGCCACTACGGCAACTACGCGGCCAATCCGGCCCAGACCCTGGCGCGCCTGCTGGCCAGCATGAAGGGCGATGACGGCAAGGTGCTGATCCAGGGCTACTACGACGGCATCGAGTTCGATGCGCAGGCACGCGAGGTGATGCAGGCCGTGCCCGACGACGAGGGGGCGCTGCGCAAGCGCCTGGGGATTGCGAAGGCCGAGACCGTGGGACGCAACTACCAGGAGTCCATGCAGTACCCCTCGCTGAACGTGCGCGGCCTGCAAAGCGCCGAGGTGGGCAGCAAGGCGCGTACCGTCGTGCCCTCCGTGGCCGTGGCCGAGATCGACATGCGCACCGTGCCCGAGACGCCTCCCCAGCGGCTGGAGAAACTGTTGCGCACCCATATCGAGGCCCAGGGCTTCCATCTGGTCGATGGCCCGCCCACGGCCGAGCAGCGTGCCAGCCACCCCAAGCTCGCCACCCTCAAGCTGGGCGGTGTATCAGCCTCCGGCTCTGCCGTTCGCACACCGCTGGACGCCCCTGTCGGCCAGTGGCTGCGCAAGGGAATGAACAAGGCCTGGGACAGCGACCCGGTGCAGATCCGCATGATGGGCGGCACCGTGCCCACGGGCGCGGCCGTGCAGGCGCTGAAGATTCCCTTCGTCATCGTGCCCCTGGTCAATGCCGACAACAACCAGCACAGCTTTGACGAGAACATGCGCCTGGGCAACTACTTCGATGGCGTGCACAGCCTGGTGCATCTGCTGGCCGAGCCGTTCTGACAGGCGGCACTCAGCCCGCCGCAGCCGTGCGGTACGGCTCCTCGAACGGCCGGAAATCATGCTCGGCCAGTGCGCCCTGCACCCAGTCCTGCACGCCCGGCAGGGCGCGCACGCGGCGCACATAGGCGTCGATGGCCGGTGCCACGGGCAGCTCATAGGTCGCCAGGCGCATGCACACGGGGGCGAAGAAGGCATCGACGATGCTGAACTGGTCGTACAGCATGGGGCCGCTGGCCGTGGACAGCAGCGGTTGCCACAGCTCGGACAGGTGCTGCACATCGTCGCGCAGTGCGGCGTTCTCTGCCCATAGCCGCGCGCCGACCTCGGGCAGTTGGGCCTCGATGTTCATCGGGCACAGCGAGCGCAGGGCGCCGAAGCCGCTGTGCATCTCGGCGCAGAGGCTGCGCGCGCGGGCGCGGTTCAGCGCCAGCGTGGGCCACAGGTGCTTTTCAGGGAATTTCTCGGCCAGGTACTCGCAGATGGCCAGGCTGTCCCAGATGGCCATGCCTTCATCCATGAGCACGGGCACCCGGCCCGATGGCGAGAGCGCGCGGGCGCGCTGCTTGAAGGCGGACTGCTCCTCGAAGCTGTCAAAGCGCAGCATGACCTCTTCAAAAGCGATGCCGGCCTGGCGCATCAGCACCCAGGGGCGCATGGACCAGGACGAATAATTCTTGTTGCCGATATAGAGCGTGAGCATGGCCGCAACCTCCGCGATAGGCCCTACAGCTTAGCAAGCATGGCAGGAAAACCCATGTAGGAGCCGGGCGCTGCCTGGGCGCGCTCTAATGCGTGCCATGCAAAACGATAGCTCTTCTCCCCAGGCGCCAGCGGCGCGCCACACGGCTGCGCTGGTCCTGTTTTCCGGCGGCCAGGATTCGACCACCTGCCTGGCGCAGGCACTGTCACTGTACGAGCGCGTCGAGACCCTGGGTTTTGACTACGGCCAGCGCCACAGCGTGGAAATGCAGGTGCGCCAGCAGGTGCGCGAGCGGCTGGCCAGGGACTTTCCCCAATGGGCTCCGCGCCTGGGCGATGACCATGTCCTCTCGCTGGACGTGCTGCAACAGATCGGCGGCTCCTCCCTGACCGAGGACGTGGCCTTCGCCATGCAGGCCGACGGCCTGCCCAACACCTTCGTTCCCGGGCGCAACCTGCTGTTCCTGACCCTGGCCGGCGCGCTGGCCTACCGGCGCGGCCTGTCCGTGATCGTCACCGGCGTCTGCGAGACCGACTACTCCGGCTACCCCGACTGCCGAGACGACACCATGAAGGCCATGCAGCTCGCCCTGAACCTGGGCCTGGAGCGGCGCCTGCGCATCGAAACGCCCCTGATGTGGATAGACAAGGCCCAAACCTGGCAAATGGCCCACGACCTGGGCGGCGACACCCTGGTGGACCTCATCCAGCGCGACACCCACACCTGCTACCAGGGCACGCGCGAGACGCTGCACGACTGGGGCTACGGCTGCGGCACCTGCCCCGCCTGCGACCTGCGAGCCCGCGGCTGGCATCAGTGGCAGGCGCAGCGCGAGACAGCAAACTAAAGAAGCACAGCGCTAAAAACCGGCGCGGCCAAAAGCAAGGGCCGCCCCGCAGTGAGGGTGTCGTCCCCCTCCCCCGCGAAGCGGGCAGAGAGGGGGAAGGCGCGCAGCGCCTCAGGGGGTGCCTGTTCTACACCGGCCAGACGACTCCATGGTCATTCAGGATGGCGTCCAGCGGCAGGTCATGCGGCTCGGGCTCGAACTCGTCCACATAGCCGCAGCCGTAGCCCAGGCCCACGGTGAAGGGCTTGGGCTGCAGTTCGGCCAGGGTGCGGTCGTAGAAACCCCCGCCATAGCCCAGGCGGTAGCCGCCGGCCGCGTAGCCCACGCAGGGCACGAACAGCAGGGTGGGGGTCAGGGTTTCGGTGTCCTTGGGCTTGGGAATGCCGTAGGCATCCTCTTCCATGGGACAGCCCGGGTACCAGGCGTGAAAGCTGAGTGTCTTACGCTGCTTGTCAATCACCGGCAGTCCGATTCGGCGCCTTTGTGGGGTACCCTGTAGCTCGCCATCTTCCTTCCAGCGGTGAAGCGCGGGCAGCGGATCGAACTCTCCCTTGATCGGCCAATAGGCGCCGATCACGGTGTCGGGCCGCTGTATCAGCCAAAAGCGCATGACCTGTTGCAGCGCGTCGGCGCGCTGCAGTCGGTCGGGAAGATTGAGGCGCTGGTCTATCAAGCTGCGGCGCAGGGCTGCTTTGTCCATCAGATAATTTCCTCCATGCACTGGCTGAAGATTTTGACACCGCTTTTGGCGGCTTCCCTCTGGACCACCGCAGCCACGCCTGCGCTGGCGCAAAACCGTGGCGACGATGTCTTGCTGGAAATGCAGCAGGCCTTCCGCAAAGGCGACAAGGCCAAGCTCACGCAGCTGCTGCCTTCTGCGCGTGGCCATGTGCTCGAACCTTGGGCCGCGTACTGGGAACTCAAGGCCCGGCTGGATGAAGCCAGTGCCGATGAGATTCTGGGGTTTTTCAAGCGCTGGCCCGGCACCTACCAGGAAGACCGGCTGCGCAACGACTGGCTGCTGCTGCTGGGGCAGCGCCGCGACTGGGGCATGTTCGACCAGGTGCATGGTGCGTTTCGCATGCGCGATGACCGCTCCGTCAGCTGCTACGCCCTGCTGATCGACAGCATCAAGGGCCAGCCTGCTGCCAACCTGGGCCAGCAGGTGCGCGACCTGTGGTGGGCCCAGCGCGACGCCGACGACGGCTGCACCTACGCCGCCGGCGAGCTGTACGCGGCCAAGCAGATCAGCGAACCCGAAGTCTGGCGCAAGGCGCGCCAGGCGGCCGAGGCCAATCGCCAGAAGGCCACGCGCGATGCCGTGGCCATCGTCGCGCTCGAGGCCTTGCCCCAGGTGGCGCAGGTCTTTGCCTCGCCCGCCAAGTACCTGGCCGGGCAGACGCGCGTGCGCGGTGCCGTGCCCAAGGAACTGGCGCTGCTGGCGCTGATCCGCATGGCCTCCAGCGACCCGGCGGCGGCGGCCACCCAGCTCGAAGGCGGCTGGGGTGCCCGGTTGACGGCCGAGGAGAACAACTGGGCCTGGGGCGTGATCGGCAAGCAGGCCGCGCTCAAGCTGCAGCCCGAGGCGGCGACCTATTTCGGCAAGGTGCGCAAGGACGGCGACCTCAGCGATGAACTGCTGGGCTGGAAGGTGCGTGCCGCGCTGCGCGCCGGCGACTGGCGCACGGTGCGCCGCGCCATCGACGCCATGGGTCCCGAGCGCACCGAGCACACATGGACCTACTGGAAGGCGCGCGCCCTGCTGTCCGGCCGACCGAGCGAGCAGGAACGCTCCGAGGCGCGCCAGTTGCTGGAGGACATGGCCGGCCCCGGCAGCTTCTACGAGCAATTGGCGCTGGAGGACATCGGCCAGCGCGTGACGGCGCCCCCCCAGCCGGCGCCGCCCACGGCGCCCGAAAAGGCTGCCGCCCGCGCCAACCCCAGCCTGGTGCGCGGTCTCTACGCCATCCAGAACGGCCTGCGCAGCGAAGGCGTGCGCGAATGGAACTACGCCACCAACCTGCACCAGGCCGGCGGCATGAGCGACCGCGAACTGCTGGCCGCCGCCGACCTGGCCTGCCAGCAGCAGGTCTGGGACCGCTGCATCAACACCAGCGAGCGCACCCGCAGCTTTGCCGACTGGAGCCAGCGCTTTCCCATGCCCTTCCACGACACGGTGCTGGCGCGCTCGCGCTCCATCGGCCTGGACCCGGCCTACGTCTATGGCCTGATCCGCCAGGAAAGCCGCTTCATCATGGACGCCCGCTCGGGCGTGGGCGCCTCGGGCCTGATGCAGGTCATGCCGGCCACGGCCCGCTGGACGGCGCGCAAGATCGGCATGACGGACTTTTCCCCGTCCATGATCAATGACCGCGAGGTGAACATCACCATCGGCACCGCCTATCTGAAGTTGGCGCTGGACGATTTCGACGGTTCCATGGCGCTGGCTGCGGCCGGCTACAACGCCGGTCCCGGCCGCCCGCGCAACTGGCGCAACGGCCCGGTGCTCGACGCCGCCATCTGGGCCGAGAACGTGCCCTTCACCGAGACGCGCGACTACGTGAAGAAGGTGCTGTCCAACACCACCAACTACGCGGCGCTCATCACGGGCCAGCCCCAGTCGCTCAAGAGCCGCCTGGGCACCATCGGCCCCCGCGATGCAGCCACGCCCGACCCCAGCAAGGACCTGCCCTGAGCCGCACTTGACATTCCTGCGGGGTGCAGCGTCGCCTGGCGTTGCTACACTTGGTTACCGACAGGCGGGCCGCATGCCGCGGCCCGGATACCGCAGGGGTTTCAACAATGACAACAACATGGAGCCGCGCGGCCTGGGCCGCGCTGGGTCTTGCATGGGCGTGCACGGCGGCAGCGCAGCCGGTCTACAAATGGGTGGACGCGGAAGGGCGCACGCATTACGGATCGCAGCTGCCCACCGACCAGGCCGATGCCGGCCAGATCAAGGTATCGCCCAATGGCAGCTCGGGCGCAGGCTCGGGCCGGTTTGGCGAAGAGCGCAATCCCGACGGCACGAAGAAGCTGCCCAAGCAGGTGCGCGAGATGGCGGACGGCGTGGCCAAGGGCCTGAGCAAGGTCGACTCCAAGGAGGTGCCGCTGAACTGCGCCGCCGCCGTGGACAACATCCGCAGCCAGGTGGACACCATGGTCGAGAACGGGCAGAAGAACGTCAAGGGCGGCTACATCACCCAGGCGCAGTTCGATGCAACCGCCGGCAAGTTTCGCGAGGCGCGCACCCATGCCACGGTGGCCGACTGCCAGGCCGCCACGGGCCGCTCCAAGGCCATGTACCAGTGCATGTCCAGCAGCTACAACCACCTGATCGGCTGCGCGGAAAAGCACAAGCCCTGAGCCTGGCGTCGGCAACCCATACAGACGCCAGCGTGCCCATGTGCTGAGTCAGGGCCGCGGGCCTTGTTCTGCGGGAAATGGGCCGTGATGGCGCTGTCCGGACGCATTTGCAGGTGCGCCCGCGTTCAGGCCTTCAGGCATTCAAGCCTTCAGGCATTCACCAGCCACTCGCCCTCACGCTGCGCCGCTCCAGAGTGCACGAGCATGTCCACCAGCGCACGGCCCCAATCGTCAGGGGGCTGGTCAGAAAAATAGCCTGCGTGCAGTGTGCCGAAGTAGGGCGTGGCGGCCAGCCAGGCCAGCAGATCGGTGGTGCGTATGCGCTGCCAGTCCAGCAGCCGGTACTTGAGCAGCACCTTGGCCGCGTAGAGCGCGTGGCGCTCGGGGGCGCGCACAAAGCCGTCCAGGCGGCGGCGCGCCGTGTCCAGCGCGGCGGCGACGCCCGTGAAAACGCCACCGTGGCCGGGGACGATGGTCAGCGGTGCCAAGCCTTCGATCACGTCGAGCGTGGCTGCCACCTCGTCGAAGGCGCTCAGGCCCTCGATCTCGGGGAAGACCACGCCGAAGCCGTTTTCCCAGAGCGCGTCGGCCGAGATCAGGGTGCGGCTGGCGGGCTCGAACAGGATGATGGAGTGCGGATCGTGCCCGGGCGCGGCATGGATCTGCCAGTCGCGCCCCGACAGCCGCACGCTGGTGCCGGGCTGCAGCACGCCGGTCAGCGCAAATTGCGGGCATTCCTGGCCGGTGGGCGTGTAGCTCAGTGCAGCGGGGTTCCAGTCGCGCACGAAGGCGGCCTGGCCCGGTGCGGCGTAGGTTCTGGCCTGCGGCCAGTGCGCCTGCAAGGCAGCATTGCCGCCGCAGTGATCGCTGTGCAGATGGGTGTTGAGGATGCGTGACAGCGGTTGGCCGGCCAGCGTCTGCTCGACCAGCAGCACGGTCTGCCCGGCATGGCTGACGTAGCCGGTATCGACCACGGCAGCGCCGTCGTCCTGCGGGTCGTCTACAGGGACATCGGCATCGGCATCGGCGGCGAAGACGATGTTGTTGGCCGACAGCCAGCCGCGCTCCAGCACGGTCATGCCGGGGGGCAGCGCGGCGCTGTCGCTGGTTGGGGCGGAGGTTGTCATGAGGAGGTGGGCGGTTTTTGCCCAAGGCTAACAGCCGCAGGCAGCCACGGCTGACGCGCGGGCTACAGCTGCGGCCGTGCGGGTTTCAGGCGGGATCGCGCAGGGCGCGCCTGAGGATCTTGCCTACGTTGGTCTTGGGCAGTTCGTCGCGGAACTCCACCGTGCGCGGGCGCTTGTAGCCGGTGAGCTGGTCATGGCAAAAGCGCATGACCTGGTCCTCGGTCAGTGCCGGGTCGCTGCGCACCACGTAGACCTTGATGGCCTCGCCCTGGCGCTCGTCGGCCACGCCCACGGCTGCGCATTCGAGCACGCCGGGGCACATGGAGATCACGTTCTCCAGCTCGTTCGGATAGACGTTGAAGCCGCTGACCACCATCATGTCCTTCTTGCGGTCGATGATGCGGGTGAAGCCCTCCTGGTCCATCACGCCGATGTCGCCGGTGCGCATGTAGCCGTCGGCCGTGAAGGCCTTGGCGGTTTCGTCCGGCTGGTTGTAGTAGCCGCGCATGACGTTGGGGCCCTTGATGCACAGCTCGCCGGCCTCTCCCATGGGCAGGTCGCGGCCTTCGTCGTCCTTGATGGCGATGGAGATGCCCGGCAGCGGCAGGCCGATGGTGCCGCTGAAGGAGGTGGTGATGACGGGGTTGTTGGTGCCGATGGCGCAGGTCTCGCTCATGCCCCAGCCTTCGATCATCACGCTGCCCGTGACCTGCTGCCACTGGCGCGCCGTGCCCTCGCTGGCGGCCATGCCCCCGGCTTGGGAGACGCGCAGTTGCGAGAAGTCCAGCTCGCGGAACTGGGCGTTGTTGAGCAGGGCGTTGAACAGGGTGTTGACGGCCGGCAGGATGTGGAAGGGCCGTTTTTGCAGCACCTTGACGAACTTGGGGATGTCGCGCGGATTGGGGATCAGGCTCAGGCTGGCGCCCATGCGCACGGCAAACAGGCTCACCGTGAGCGCGAAGATGTGGTACAGCGGCAGCGCCGCGATGATGTGCGTGTCCTGGGCCTTCACGCGGCCATGCAGCGCGGGCGTGAACCAGGCATGGGCCTGCAGCGTGGCGGCCACGATGCAGCGGTGGGTGAGCACGGCGCCCTTGGACAGGCCTGTGGTGCCGCCCGTGTACTGCAGAAAGGCCACCGAATCCAGCCCCGCCTGGCTGGGCCGCAGCTCTTTCTGGGCGCCGCGCGCCAGCGCCTGGGAAAAGGTCGTGACCTCGCGCACCGTGCCGCCCGCGCCGTCCAGCGGCAGGCTGTAGGCCGGCACCATCTTGGCCAGGTGGCGCACGGCGAAGGTGATCCAGCTGCCGTACATGCCGCCCAGCAGATCGCCCATGGCCGTGACGCAGACATGGCGGATGGCACTGCGCTCGATCACGTCGGCCAGGGTGTGGGCGAAGTTCTCCAGGATGATGATGGCCGTGGCGCCCGAGTCCTTGAGCTGGTGCTCCAGCTCGCGCGGGGTGTACAGCGGATTGACGTTGACGCAGGTGTAGCCGGCGCGCAGCACGGCCGCCATGCTCACGGCGAACTGCGGCACATTGGGCAGCATGATGGCCACGCGCGCATCGGGCTCCAGGCCCAGTCCCTGCAGCCAGGCGCCCAGGCGGGTGGACAGCTGGTCCAGCTCGCGGTAGCTCATCCAGCGATCCATGCAGACCGAAAAGGGCAGGTCCGCATGCTGGGTGAAGGCCTCCTCCAGCAGGTGTGTGAGCGAGCGGTATTGCTCGGGATGCACCTCATGAGGCACATCGGCGGGATAGTTCTTGAGCCAGGGCGCAGCGTCCATGCAGGGTACCTTGGGTTGCTGGGAAGACAGGGGGACAGCGAAGTTGCAGGCGCCGGCCGGCCGGCCACCGCTGCGGCCGATTCTGGTCAGGCGGGTGCTTTGCGGTCTACACGGGGTTGTCCTAGGGCCTGTGCTACGTTGGCTTCTTTTTTCATTGGGGACGGGCTGCCGTGAACGCACGCATTCTGCAAATGGTGGCGCTGGGCACGCTGGCGGGCGCCGCGGCCTGGCTGGCATGGTGGTGGCCGCGTTCACCCGGGCTGGCGCTGGCGGGGGCGCTGCTGGGCCTGTGCTGGCCGGGCCTGCACCTGGGCCTGCAGATGCTGCTGATGCGCCGCGTGGTGCACAAGGCGGGCGCGCCCGTGCCGTCATGGCGCGCGGTGGCGGCGGCCTGGCTGGCCGAGTGGCGGTTGGCCGTGCAGGTGTTTGGCTGGCGGCTGCCGTTTCGCGCCCGTGCCGAGGCCGATGGCTGGCCTGACGGCGGCACCACCGGCCAAGTGGGTGTGATCGGTCAGGTGGGTGTGGTGCTGGTCCACGGATTCTTCTGCAACCGCGCGGTCTGGGCGCCCTGGCTGCGGCGGCTCAAGGACGGCGGCATTGCCTGCGCGGCCATGACGCTGGAGCCGGCGCATGGCGCATCCATCGACGCCATGGTGGCCGACCTTGATGCCTGCGCGCGCCGCATGGCCCAGGCCACGGGGCGCGCGCCGCTGATCGTGGCGCACAGCATGGGTGGCCTGGTGGTGCGGGCCTGGCTGGGGCAACTGTCGGCGCAGGAGCGCCCGCAACTGGCGGCCCATGTGGTGACGCTGGCCACGCCGCACCGTGGCACCTGGATGGCGCGCTTCGCCCATGGCCTGCCGGCGCTGCAGATGCGCACGGACAGCGCCTGGCTGCAGCGCCTGGGGCCGCCGCCGTCGGACGTGCCCTTCAGCTGCTGGTGGAGCTGCTGCGACAACATCGTCTTTCCATCGCCCGTGGCCACGCTGCCGGGGCAGGATGCGCACCGCCTGGACGATGTGGCCCACGTGCAGCTGGTGTTCGACGAGCGCGTCTGGCGCTTTTGCCTGGCGCTGCGCGAGCGGCTTGAGGCTGCAGGTTCCTGCAGCGCCGATTCCTACAGAGCGACCTCGCCCGGCAGCAGCGCATCTGCCGCGACGGTGGGCTGATCGCGCAGCTGGCGGTACAGCGGCTCGAAATCGGCGGCCGTGAGGTCGAACAGCTGCTGCAGGTCGTCGATCACGAAGTAGGTGTGCTGGTAGCTGTCGATCTTGTAGAGCGTGCGCATGGCGCGCTCCAGCGACAGCGGCAGGCGCTGCGGCTCGGGGCTGCGCACCGAGTAGTTGAGTTCGCCCGATGAACTGAGAATGCCCGCGCCATAGGCGCGCAGGCCGCCCTGCTCGCGGATCAGGCCGAATTCGATGGTGTACCAGTACAGGCGCGACAGCATCTCGCAGGCGCCCAACTCGGCCGCTTTGAGCCCGCCCTGGCCGTAGGCCTGGATGTAGTCGGCGATGACGGGGTTGAACAGCAGCGGCACATGGCCGAAGAGGTCGTGGAAGACATCGGGCTCGACGATGTACTCGAACTCCTCGGGCTTGCGGATCCAGTCCGTGACCGGGAATTTGCGGTTGGCCAGCAGCGAGAAGAAGGGCACCTCGGGAATCAGCCCGGGCACGCCGACGATCTCCCAGCCCGTGGCGCGGCGCAGGCGCTCGTTGACTTCCTCGAAGCGCGGAATGCGGTCCTTGGCGCCCAGCGAGGGCAGGGCGTCGATGAAGTGCTGGCTTGCCAGGCCCGGCAGCAGGGCGGACTGGCGTTCGTACAGGCGCCGGTAGGTGTCGTGGTCGGCCTCGGTGTAGGCGTCGTAGTCCTGCGCGCAGGTGTAGTCGTCGCTGGCGCGGCTGTAGTCGCCGCGCGGGGGGCGGTCGGCCTGGCCGTAGACCACGGGTGCCACACCGGGGGCGTGGGCGGGGGCGTGGGACGAGGTGGGGGTCGCTGCGGTGCTCATCATGGTGCTCTCCAAGGATCTTGTCATTGCCGCCCCGGGCCGGGGGCAGGCAAGGCACCTGCGCGGCTCAGAGCTGGCGGATTCGGGCGGCCTGTACCAGCAGGCCGTATTTGCTGTGCTCGGAGCGCACAAAGCGCGCGAACTCCTGCAGTTGCAGTTCTTCGGGCAGCACGCCCATGGCGGACAGGGTGTCCTGCACCGGGCGGCTGCGC
The DNA here is from genome assembly GCF_016428765.1 of Delftia sp. ASV31. Lineage (NCBI taxonomy): Bacteria > Pseudomonadati > Pseudomonadota > Betaproteobacteria > Burkholderiales > Comamonadaceae > Delftia > Delftia sp. ASV31. Next base: position 4,593 of record NZ_JAELTK010000049.1, on the reverse strand, counting down.
ATGGCCTGCGAGAACGCGGCGGCATGGCGCTGCGCCTGTTCCGCGGGCCAGCTGGCCGGTGCAAACAGGCCGAACCAGTTGGCCATGTTGAAGCCCTGCACCGTGTCGTTGAGGCTGGGCACCTCGGGCAGCAGGGGCGCGCGCTCCAGCGTGGTCACGGCCAGGGCCTGCAGCCGCCCTGCGCGGATATGCGGCAGCGAAGACGCCAGGCTGTCGAACAGCAGGTCGGCCGAGCCGTCGAGCAGGGCCGACAGTGCCGGCTGCGTGCCGCCGAAGGGCAGGTGCAGCAGCGGCAGCCGCGTGAGCATCTGGTACATCTCGCCCGACAGGTGGCCGCTGCTGCCCGGCCCGCCCGAGGCATAGCGCAGCGGCTGGCGGTGCTTGGCAAGAAAGCGCTGCAGGTCCAGCGGCGTGCGTATGCGCCACTGGCGTGCCAGATCGCTGCGCATGACCAGCACATTGGGCATGCGCGCCACCAGCACCAGCGGCTGGAAGTCGCGCAGCGGGTCGTAGCCCAGCTGGGGCTGCAGCCAGGGCAGCACGGCATGGGTGGCGGCCGCGCCCATCAGCAGCAAGCGGTCCTGGGCGGTGGCCTGGGCGACCATGTTGGAGCCCTTGGCGCCGCCGTCGCCCGGCACATAGAGGATCTGGATGGCTCCCAGCTTCGCGGTGCTGGCCTCGACCAGCGGCCGTGCCGTGCGGTCCAGCGGGCCGCCGGCCGCATAGGGAACGATCAGGGTCAGGGAGTCGGGCTTCGCATCGCGCGGCTGGGCGGCGGAGGGCTGCTGGGCCTGCGCCGCCGCAGGCACCCAGGGCAGGGCGGCCAGTGCTGCCAGCAGGCTGCGCCGCGCCAACCGGGCCGACGGCTGCGGGCCGGCTGGCGCAGGCGCACGGGCATGGCGTGACATGGCGCGGTTGGCGTCGTGGCGGGGCGTCATGGCGTGAAGCGAAATGGAGGCGATCCCCGCAGTATAGGCAGCGTGGGCAGGCCGGAAGGCGTGGACGATGCATGTCCCGTTGGCGCTTGACTGTTTGCGCGCAGGCCTGGGCGGCAGCCTGGTTCAGCGGGGCATTCATGGGGATCTCCGGCCAGTTCAATGCAGGACAGTCGGACGGGCGCCATGGCCGGCGCCTGCGTCTTCTCGATCGGTGCTGTCACTGTAGGCGGGAGGGGCTTCAGCTTTTTGCCGTTTGCCCGTGGAGGGAAAATGCGAAATGCATGAAAATTGCGGAATTCTTTCGTTTATCGCAATTTAACTGGTTAACTCGGGTTAACCCTGAAGAAATCCGTACTTATTTACGAGTCCACCGCCATGAGCGCCACGCACAACATCGACAAACTGGATCGGGCCATTTTGCGCCGCCTGCAGGCCAACGGCCGGGAAACCTATGACGTCATCGGGGAGCAGGTCGGCCTGTCTCCCAGCGCCGTGCTGCGCCGGGTCAAGCGCCTGGAAGACGGCGGTGTGATCGATCGCTACGTGGCCCTGGTCCAGCCCGAGACGGTGGGCCTGGGGCTGACCGCCTATCTCAACGTGCGCCTGGAAAAGTACACCGAGACCAGCAAGCGCAACCCCATGGACGTGTTCCGCGCCAGCGTGCAGACTTGGCCCGAGGTGGTGGAATGCGTGTCACTGACCGGCGAAATGGACTACCTGATGCGCGTGGTCGTGGCCGATATGCAGCACTACACGCGCTTCGTCATGGACACCTTGCTCAAGCACCCCAGCGTGCAGGACTGCAAGACCAGCTTCGTGATGGACCGGGTGAAGGTGACCACGGCGGTGCCTCTGTAGCCACGAAGGCTCGGACAGGGGGCCTGGCCGTCGAGAGGTGCAGGGAGGGAAAATTGGTTTGCATGCCAAAACCTTACGGTTTTGTTGCATTGCAATATCTCCGTTGCTCGACATCGGGTTTTTACCTATATTTGAGCCATGAATGCATCCAAAGACTGGTTGAAGGCGTCCTGGCAGGCCGGCCGGGACATGTTGCGTGCGAGCGCAGGCCAGCCGCACCGTCCCGATGGGCGCTCCGCGTCCATGGTGCCCATTCGTTCGCTGGGCCCGTCCCACCGCGAGCGCGTGGTGGCGCATTTGCTCAAGCTCGATGAAGGCGACCGCTACCTGCGCTTCGGCTATGCCGCCAGCGACGAGCAGGTCCGCCGCTATGCCATGCAGCTCGACTTCGAGCGCGATGACATCTTCGGCATCTACAACCGCCGGCTCGAGCTGATCGCCATGGCGCACCTGGCCTTTGCCTCGCATCCCGAGCACAAGAGCTGCGCCGAATTCGGCGTCTCCGTGCTCAAGCAGGCACGTGGCCGTGGCTATGGCGGGCGCCTGTTCAACCGCGCCGTGATCCATGCACGCACCAAGGGCGTGTCCATGATGTTCATCCATGCGCTGTCGGAGAACACGGCCATGCTGAGGATTGCGCGCAAGGCCGGCGCCACCATCAAGCGCGATGGCTCCGAATCCGAGGCCTACCTGCAACTGCCGCCCGCCGGCATCGACACGCACATGGCGTCTCTGATGACCGAGCACATCGGCGAGGTGGACTACCAGTTCAAGAAGCAGGCCAAGCAGTTCTGGGATTTCCTGGCCGACGTGCAGGAAATCCGCCGTGGCGTGCAGGATGGCCGCCACCAGGCTGGCGAATAAGCGCAAAACGCCGCAAGGGGATTTGGCGCAGCGCATGCAGGGGTGACGGAGCAATCCGCTATCCTTGCAGCTTGTTTCACTACCGCACGTCCTGCACTCCAAGACAGTGTCCGACCCCCATCCTGCGCGCTCTTCCGAGAAGGAAAGCAAGCGAAGCTTCCTGCAAAAGGTGGCCGAGTTCATTCACCCGGCCCCCGACTCTCCCGACGAGCTGATCGAGACCCTGGCCGACGCCGAGGACAATCAGGTCATCGGCCCCGAGTCGCGCGTCATGCTCGAACGCGTGATCCGCATGGCCGACATGACGGCCGGCGACGTCATGGTCGCAGCCCCTCGCATGGACCTGGTCAACATCGACGCGCCGTTCGATGAATTGCTGCACCAGGTCATCACCACGGCCCATTCGCGCTTCCCGGTCTACCAGGGCGAGCGCGAGAACATCATCGGCATCCTGCTAGCCAAGGATCTGCTCAAGCTGCAGCGTTCGCCGGACCTGAACATCCGCGCCCTGCTGCGCCCCGCCGCCTTCGTGCCGGAGAGCAAGGGCCTGAACGATCTGCTGCGTGAATTCCGGGGCAACCGCAACCACCTCGCCGTGGTCATCGACGAGTTCGGCCGCGTGGCGGGCCTTGTGACCATCGAGGACGTGCTGGAGGAAATCGTCGGCGAGATCGAGGACGAGTTCGACATTCCCGAGGACGAGGGCGACATCTTCGCCCTGGCCGACAACAGCTACCGCGTGGCGGGCGATACCACCATCGAGCATGTGAACGAGACCTTCGAGGTCGCCCTGCATGCCCGCGATCCCGACGATGAGTTCGACACCATCGGCGGCCTGATCGCCCACGAAATGGGCCATGTGCCCAAGCGCGGCGAGCAGATCCATCTGGCGGGCCTGGAATTCACCGTGCTGCACACCAAGGGCGGCGCCGTGCGCTGGTTCAAGGTGGTGCGTGATCCCGCCGCCGACAGCCTGCTGCGCAGCTGAGGCTGCGCCTGAACCTGCCCTTGGCTGGACCTCTCTCACCCGAGACCTACCTCTTTTTGCGCACAACCGGCCGATGCCCCTGTCCAGTTCTTCCGCTTTCTCGCAAGATGACCGGCGCATGGGCCGGTTGGTCCATGGGGTGCTGCTGCTTGTGGCTGGTGCAGCGCAGGCCCTGTCACTGGCCTGGCCCTGGGCGCGCGGGCAAGGTGACGGGCCGCTGAGCCTCATCGGCGGCTATGGCCGCCCGCTGTGGTGGCTGCAGATTCTGTCGCTGGCCGTGCTGGCGCGCGCCCTGCAGACGGCGCAGCGTCCGGCCCAGGCGGCAGGGCGTGCCATGCTCTTCGCCACGGCCTGGCTGGTGGCCACCTTCTGGTGGCTGTTCATCTCCATGCATGTCTATGGCGGCCTGCCTGCGCCGCTGGCCGTTGCCGCCGTGCTGGCGCTTGCGGCGTTTCTGGGCAGCTACTACGCGGTGGCCGCCTGGGGTTGGCAAAGGCTGCGCCCTGCTGGTGTGGCGGGTGGCGCGCTGCTGTTTTCCGCCGTCTGGCTGCTGGCCGAGCTGGCGCGTGGCTGGCTGTGGACCGGCTTTCCCTGGGGCGCGGGCGGTTATGCCCATGTGGAAGGCCCCTTGTCCGTGCTGCCGCGCTGGATTGGCGTCTATGGCACGGGGGCCGTGGCGGCCTGGCTGGCATATGGGCTGTCGTATGGGCTGGCTGCCTTGCTGGACAGACAGCGTCTCCGGCCCGTCCGCCTGGTGGCCACTGCAGCGGCACTGGTCCTGGTCTGGGGTGGGCTGTGGTGGCTTCGCGATGCCGCCATCAATGCACCGTCGGCCGAACGGCCGGCGCTGAGCGTGGCCTTGCTGCAGGGCAATATCCCGCAGGATGAGAAGTTCGAGGCCGGCAGCGGCATTCCGCTGGCGCTGGGCTGGTACGGGCGCGAGCT
>NZ_JAELTK010000356.1:0-252 GCF_016428765.1 Delftia sp. ASV31 | reverse complement strand
CCCCCCCCCCCCCCCCCCCCCCCCCCCCCCCCCCCCCCCCCCCCCCCCCCCCCCTTTTCAAGCAGAAGACGGCATACGCGATCAACGTCAGCGTCTCGTGGGCTCGGAGATGTGTATAAGAGACAGATGCTGGTGCGTGCCAGCGGCCGCAGGAAGGGCAGCAGGTACTGGCGCGAGCCGCTGCTGCAGTCACGCAGCCAGGCGGCCTTGACGTCGTCGGGCAGCGGCGTGCTCTGGTCCAGGTACAGCGCG
>NZ_JAELTK010000355.1:0-252 GCF_016428765.1 Delftia sp. ASV31 | reverse complement strand
CCCCCCCCCCCCCCCCCCCCCCCCCCCCCCCCCCCCCCCCCCCCCCCCCCCCCTTTTCAAGCAGAAGACGGCATACGCGATCAACGTCAGCGTCTCGTGGGCTCGGAGATGTGTATAAGAGACAGGCTGGGTGCTGCGTGTCTGCGAGCGGCCATGAGCTTTGCACTGCTGTTTTCAGGCCAGGGTACGCAGCATCCCGCCATGCTTCCCTGGCTGGCGGACGATGCATGGACACAGGCAGTCTGCGAACAG
>NZ_JAELTK010000354.1:0-252 GCF_016428765.1 Delftia sp. ASV31 | reverse complement strand
CCCCCCCCCCCCCCCCCCCCCCCCCCCCCCCCCCCCCCCCCCCCCCCCCCCCCTTTTCAAGCAGAAGACGGCATACGCGATCAACGTCAGCGTCTCGTGGGCTCGGAGATGTGTATAAGAGACAGGGGCACGAGCGTGACCTCGATGCCGGCCTTCTGGCGGAACATCTCCGAGGACATGTGCGGCGACTGGCCCACGCCCGACGTGGACACGTTCAGGCGCCGGGTCCTGGCCAGCTCCACCAGCTCGCGC
>NZ_JAELTK010000353.1:0-252 GCF_016428765.1 Delftia sp. ASV31 | reverse complement strand
CCCCCCCCCCCCCCCCCCCCCCCCCCCCCCCCCCCCCCCCCCCCCCCCCCCCCTTTTCAAGCAGAAGACGGCATACGCGATCAACGTCAGCGTCTCGTGGGCTCGGAGATGTGTATAAGAGACAGGTCCAGCACGGCCTGGTGGCGGCCATCCCTGGTCAGGCCCGACAACAGATCCGCCGCCGCGCGGGGCAGGTCCACCTGGGCCAGCAAGGCCTTGAATGCCTGTGTCAGAAAGCGCTCCACCTGCCGG
>NZ_JAELTK010000048.1:0-46206 GCF_016428765.1 Delftia sp. ASV31 | reverse complement strand
TGTCAAAGACCACGCCCTGGTCGCGGTGCGCATGGCGGTCCAGAACGGCGTCGATGCGCAGGCGCTCGGGCGCGTCCAGCGCCTGGTCCATCAGGCCCTGGGAAGATTGCCAGACCAGTTGTGCGCCCTGCACGCAGATGTTGAGCGCCACGCCTATGGCCACGGCCGCATCCAGCCACAGCCAGCCCGTCAGCGATGCGCCGATCAGGCCGATGACGACGCCGGCCGAGGTCCAGACATCGGTGAGCAGGTGGCGGGCATCACCCTCCAGCGCCATGGAGCGGTGCTGGCGCGCCGAGCGCAGCATGGCCACCGCCAGCAGGCCGTTGAGGGCCGAGCTGACCACGGACAGCGCCAGGCCCCAGCCCAGTTGCTCCAGCGGCTGCGGGTTCCACAGCCGCGCCAGCGCCGCCCAGGCGATGGCCAGGCTGGCGCCGATGACCAGGATGCCCTCGAAGCCCGCAGAGAAGTACTCGGCCTTGTGGTGGCCATAGGGATGATCGGTGTCGGCCGGCCGCTTGGCGATGGTGACCATGGTCAGCGCGAACACGGCACCGGCCAGGTTGACGAAGGATTCGAGCGCGTCCGACAGCAGGCCCACCGAGCCCGTGAGCCACCAGGCCAGGGTCTTGAGCACGATGGTCAGCAGCGCCACAACGACCGAGATGCGCAGCAGGCTGTGCGGCGCCATCCAGTCGGGTGCGTTGGCGGTAGATGGAGTGGACTCGGCCATGCTGCGCTGCGATAGGTGGGGGTGCTGCGGATTAGACCACTGCCTGCGCGGGCCGCATGCCAGAATCCGCGCCATGAATGGATGGCAGCGATCAGCGGGGTGGGTGCTGGCCTGGGCCGTGGCCGCAGGCTGCGGCGCGGCCTGGCTGGCGCATGGGCGCCTGCAGTCGCTGCGCGAGGTCTTCGATACCGATGCCCGCATTGCCCACCGGCTGCTGAGCCAGCGCATGGTGCAGCACGATGCCATCCTGGGCACGCTGGCGCTGCTGCAGCCGCGCCAGCCCGCGACCGACCAGACCTCGTGGAAGCAGTTGCCGCGCCTGTATCCGCAGGTGCTGGATGTGGCGCGCCGCTCGGCCGCCGCAGGCGAGTCCTGGCCCGCGCCCTGGCCGCACGGCATGGCCGAGGCCGAGCGCCGCTCCCAGGCCAGCGGCCATGCCGAACTGGCCCTGGCCGATCTCACCCGGGGCCGCCTGTACCTGGTGCAGGCCGGGCTGCCGGCCAGCTATGCATTGCTGCTGGACCTGAGAGCCACCATTCCCGCCGACGAATGGCCCATGCCACCGGCCACCAGCCCGGTGCGCGCCTGGCTGGCCCTGGGCGGGCAGGAATTCCTGATCCAGCCCGGCAGCACCGGCTCGCCAGGCTGGAACACATGGTCCTGGGAGGTGAGCAAGACCCTGGCCTCACCCAGCCAGCCGCTGGTGCTGTACCTGCGCCAGCCGCTGGACGCCTCGGTGCTGCCCTGGACGGCCATGCTGGGCTGGGCCCTGGGCTGTGCGCTGGCCGTGGCCGCGCTGCGCGCCCTGCTGCGCCAGCGCGTGGCCCGCCGCCGCGCCGAGCAGTTGCTGCAGCTGGGCCAGGTGGCACGGCTCAATACGCTGGGCGAACTGGCCGCAGGCATGGCGCATGAGCTGAACCAGCCGCTGACGGCCGTGCTGTCCAACAGCCAGGCCGCGCGCCGCCTGCTGGCCGAGGACCCGCCCGAGATGGACGCCGCCCGCCAGGCCATGACGCAGGCGGCCGAGCAGGCCAAGCGCGCGTCCGCCGTGGTAGGCCGGCTGCGTCGCCTGGTGGAGCAACCGGGGCTTGCGCCCCAGGCCGAGCCGCTGGATCTGAACCAGGCCGTTGCCGAAGCGCTTTATCTGCTGGAGCCCGAGCTGCGGCGCCGCCAGGTCCAGGTCAAGGTGCAGATGAAAGTGCAGGCCGCCGATCTGCCCGCCGCCCAGGCCGACCCCGTGGCCGTGCAGCAGATACTGCACAACCTGCTGGTCAATGCGCTGCAGGCCATGCAAGAGCAGCCGCCCGCAACACGCCATCTGCGGGTGGAGCTGGAACGACGCGACACCCGCCTGCTGGTGGCGGTGCAGGACAGCGGACCCGGCGTGGCGCCCGAGATGCGCCAGCGCCTGTTCACCCCGTTTGCCACGGGCCGCACCCAGGGGCTGGGCCTGGGCCTGACGTTGAGCCAGAGCCTGGCCGAATCCATGGGCGGCAGCCTGGAGCTGGCCGCCTCGGGACCGGGCAGCGGAGCCCGCTTCGAGCTGCTGCTGCCTGCGGCGTGCGCCAGTGCATGCGCCAATGCATCCACGGCACGCGCCGCCCCCACCGCATCCACACCACCACCACCGAACCCATGACCGCCGCGCCTGCCCAAGACCTGTCCCCGCTGATCCATCTGGTCGATGACGACGAGGCCGTGCGCGACAGCCTGGCCCTGCTGATCGGCACCGTGGGCCTGCGCGTGCAGTGCTGGGCCGATCCGCTGGCCTTTCTCGAAGGGCTGGACCGCCAGGGCATAGGCGCCATCGTGATGGACGTGCGCATGCCCGGCATCGGCGGGCTGGCCCTGCTGGGCCGGCTGGTGGAGCAGGGCGTGGACCAGCCCGTGATCATGCTCACCGGCCATGGCACGGTGGACATGTGCCGGCGCGCCTTCAAGGCCGGCGCGGCCGAGTTCCTGGAAAAGCCCGTGGACGACGAAGTGCTGATCGACGCGCTGCAAGGCGCCGTGCGCCAGCATGTGCAGTCGCGCGAACGCCAGCAGGCCGACCGCGATGCGCAGCAGCGCTTCGCCCAGCTCTCGGCACGCGAGCGCGAGGTGCTGGCGCTGATCGTGCAGGGCCTGACCAACAAGGAGATAGGCCGCAGCCTGGAGCTGTCGCCGCGCACGGTGGAAACGCACCGGGCCAACCTCTTCGCCAAGCTGGAGGCGCCCAGCCTGGCCCAGCTTATACGCCGCTACGCCAGCCTGGCGGACACGGCGGCAGGCGCCTGAGGCGCCACCTCCTCGCCCAGCAGCGCGCCTGGCTTCTCCGTATTTCTACGCAGCGCCGCGCGTAGCCGTCCGAATGGTGTGCGGCGGCGGCATTTTCTACAGTGCATGCATGCCGTCCGGGCTTGTGGCCCGGGCCGTCCTGCCCCCCCAAGGAGAAGACCATGCAACGCCACGCCACCAAGCTCGCCACCCTCGCTGCCCTGACCCTGGGCCTGATCACCACCGCCGCCCAGGCCGAGGCCGTGCGCACGGAAAAGAACATGTCGCTGGAGCTGGCCAACCAGATCGCCGCACGCAGCGTGGCCGCCTGCGCCGCCGACGGCTATGCCGTCACCGCCACCGTGGTGGACCGTGCCGGCACCGTGCGCGCCGTGCAGCGCGCCGACAATGCCGGCCCCCACACGCTGGAGGCCAGCCGGCTGAAGGCCTATACGGCCGCATCGGCCAAGAACAGCACGCTGGCCATCATGGAAGGCGCGCAGAAGAACCCCGGCGCCGCCAACCTGGTGAACATTCCCGGCTACCTGCTGCTGGGCGGCGGCCTGCCGGTGAAGGTGGGCAACGAGGTGATCGGCGCCGTGGGCATCGGCGGCGCGCCCGGCGGCCATCTGGACGACAAGTGCGCCCAGGCTGCACTGGGCCAGGTGCAGGACCTGCTCAAGTAAAGAAGCCGCGCCGCACGTGATGCGGCGCTGCAAAAAAAAGACAAGCCGCCACGGCCGCCCCGGAGGCTCGACAGCCGCACGCGCTCCCTCGCGTCAGCGGCCGCTCACCCTCGCACAAGAGCGCTATCAAAATCTCGGCGATTCCGCTATAAATCCCCAGCGAGGGGGACGAATGCCAGAGAACGTCGATGCGCAAATCACGGGGCCCAACGATACGCTGCTGCGGCTGATAGCAGATACGGCTCCGGCCATGCTGGCCTACTTCGATGCGCGCACGCTGCGCTGCCGCTTCGCCAACATCAACTACGCACGCAATTTCGGATTGACGCCCGCCGAGGCGATCGGCAAGACCGTGCGCGAGATCGTGGGCGAAGCCGTGTGGCAGCTCATCGCCGAGCATGTGGAGCGCGGCCTGCGCGGCGAACATGTGCGCTACGAGCGCGAGGTGCCACAGCCGGATGGACCGCCTCGCCATATCGAATCGCTGCTGATGCCGCATTTCGAGCACGGGCAGCTGCAGGGCGCCGTGGTGCAGATCACCGACGTGAGCCACCACCACCATGTGGCGCAGAAGGTGCGCGACAGCGAAGAGCGCATGCGCAAGTTCACCGAGGTCACGACTGAGGCCATCGTCATGCACCGCGACGGCCTGATCATCGACGGCAACGAGGCCCTGTCCCGCCTGGCCGGCTACACGCTGGACGAGCTGACCGGCCGCCCCATCCTCGACTACATCTGCCCCGAATTCCGCCTCTACGCACTGCAGTACATGCGCAGCGGCCGCGAGGACCGCTTCGACGGCGCCATCCAGCACAAGGACGGCCACCGCATCCCCGTGGAGATCGAGGCCAAGACCATGCCGGCCGAGGGCGGGCCCTACCGCATCGTGCTGGTGCGCGACATCACGCTGCGCCAGCTGGCGCAAGAGCGCATGGACTTCCTGGCCCAGCACGACCAGCTGACCCAGTTGCCCAACCGGGTGCGCCTGATCCAGATGCTGCGCCAGGCGCTGTCGCTGGCCTCGGTCAAGCAGCGCACGCTGGCCGTGCTCCTCATCGACCTGGACCATTTCAAGACCATCAACGACTCGCTGGGCCACCAGGCCGGCGACCTGCTGCTGTGCGAGGTCGCCCAGCGCCTGCGCGGCAGCGTGCGCGCCCATGATCTGGTGGCGCGCGTGGGCGGCGACGAATTCGTGGTCGTGCTCACCGATGATCCCGATCCGCAGGAAACCGAGACACAGGCCAGCCACCTGCAGCGCATCATCGAGGCGCCCTGCGCCATCGATGGCACGCCGCTGGTGATCTCGCCGTGCATGGGCATCGCCATGTACCCCGGCGACGGGAAAAACGCCGAAGAGCTTCTCAACCGCGCCGAAAGCGCCATGCACATGGCCAAGGACAGCGGCCGCCGCAACCTGCAGTTCTATGCACCCGCCCAGGACGGCCAGGCCACCCAGGCCCAGATGCTGATGCAGGAGCAGCAGCTGCGCGGCGCGCTGGAGCGCGGCGAGTTCGAGCTGTACTACCAGCCCCAGACCTTCACGGCCGATGGCCGGCTGGCGGGCTTCGAGGCCCTGGTGCGCTGGCGCCACCCGCAGCGCGGCCTGGTGCTGCCCGGCGAGTTCATCGGCTTTGCCGAGGCGCGCGGCCTGATCTCGGCCATAGACCACTGGGTGCTGCGCGAGGCCTGCCGCCAGGCGCGCCAGTGGCAGGACGAGGGCCTGGCGCCGGTGCCGCTGTCCGTGAACCTCTCGGCGTTGGAATTCCGCCAGCGCGACATGGCGCGCGAGGTGGCACAGGTGCTGGAGGAAACGGGGCTGGAGGCGCGCTGGCTGCACATCGAGCTGACCGAGTCCACGCTGATGCACACCAGCGGGCAGGTGCAGGACACCTTGCAGGCGCTGCAGGCCCTGGGCGTGGGCCTGGCCATCGACGACTTCGGCACCGGCTACTCCTCGCTGGCCTACCTGCGCCGCCACCCGATCAACCAGCTCAAGATAGACCGCTCCTTCATCGCCGACGTCCCCGATAGCGAGGACGACACGGCCATCGTCACCGCCATCGTGCAGATGGGCCACAGCCTGCACCTGGACATCGTGGCGGAAGGCGTGGAAACACCTGCCCAATTGGCGCTTTTGCGCGAGCTGGGCTGCGGCATGATGCAGGGATACCTTGTGGCGCCCCCCCTGCCGGCCGAGAGGGCGCGCGCCTGGCAATTGCACAACAGTCATCCAGTCCAACGACAATAGCCCATGGTTTTGCTTCACAACCCCTCGCAGGCCTCCAGGGCCGCAGCCACCTTGCACACCGACCCCCAGCGGGCCCTGGAGCACGTACAGCAGATCTACCGGGAGCAGATAGAGCACCTTCGCTCGAACATGCAGCGCTTCGTCTCCGGCGAAACCCCGGCCGCTCCCGTCCACGCCTACTACCCCTTCGTTCGCATGCACACGAGCACCGTGGCGCGCGCCGACACGCAGCTGGCCTACGGCTTCGTCGAGGGCCCGGGCACGCACGAGGCCACGCTCACGCGGCCCGACCTGTTCTCGCGCTACTACGCCGAGCAGTTCCGCCTGCTGATCAAGAGCCACGGCGTGCCGCTGGAGGTGGGGCTGAGCGACAAGCCCATTCCCATCCACTTCTCGTTCGCCGAGAACGACCACATCGAGGGAACGCTCACGCGCGAGCGGCGCCAGCTGATGCGCGACGTGTTCGACCTGCCCGACCTCGAAGCCATGGACGACGGCATTGCCAACGGCACCTGGCGCCCGCATCCCGGCGAGGCCCTGCCGCTGTCCCTGTTCACCGCCCCGCGCGTGGACTACTCGCTGCACCGCCTGCGCCACTACACGGGCACCCAGCCCGAGTGGTTCCAGAACTTCGTGCTGTTCACCAACTACCAGTTCTACATCGACGAATTCATCCGCCTGGGCCACGCAGAGATGGCCCGGGAGGACAGCGAATACGTGGCCTTCATCGAGCCCGGCAACGTGGTCACGCGCCGCACCGGCCTGCCGGCCCAGCCCAATGACGAGCTGGGCACGCCGCCGCCGCGCCTGCCGCAGATGCCGGCCTACCACCTGGTGCGCGCCGACCACAGTGGCATCACCATGGTCAACATCGGCGTGGGCCCGGCCAATGCCAAGACCATCACCGACCACATCGCCGTGCTGCGCCCGCACGCCTGGATGATGCTGGGCCACTGCGCGGGCCTGCGCAACAGCCAGCAACTGGGCGACTACGTGCTGGCCCACGCCTATGTGCGCGAGGACCATGTGCTGGACGAGGAACTGCCGCTGTGGGTGCCCATTCCCGCGCTGGCCGAGATCCAGCTGGCCCTGCAGCAGGCCGTGGCCGACGTCACGCAGATGGACGGGCCCGACCTCAAGCGCATCATGCGCACCGGCACCGTGGCAAGCACCGACAACCGCAATTGGGAGCTGCTGCCCAACAACCTGCCCCAGCTGCGCTTCAGCCAGAGCCGCGCCGTGGCGCTGGACATGGAAAGCGCCACCATCGCGGCCAACGGATTCCGCTTCCGCGTGCCCTATGGAACGCTGCTGTGCGTGTCCGACAAGCCGCTGCACGGCGAGATCAAGCTGCCCGGCATGGCCAACCACTTCTACCGCGAGCGCGTGGACCAGCATCTGCGCATCGGCATGCGCGCCATCGACATCCTGCGCGAAGGCGGCACCCAGCGCCTGCACAGCCGCAAGCTGCGCAGCTTCGCGGAGGTGGCGTTCCAGTAGCGCCCCGCCACCGGCCACCGCTTCTCACGGGCCACGCTTCGCACCGCCATCCAGGGACGCACATGCCATCCACGCTGCCCACCCTGGACTTTTTCTCCATGACTGCCGTCGTGGCCATCAACATGATGGCCATGTCGGCCGCCCTGCCGCTGGCCATGGGGCGGCGCGTCAGCGGTGCGGCGCGCCATGCGCAGCACTTCTTCCTGATGCAGGCCCTGGCATGGATCCTCATCCTGATCGCCAGCCGCCTGCCCCAAGGCCTGATGGGACGTGACCTGCTGTCGCTGGGCGCGGCGGCGTTGGCCGCCACCGCCCAGTGGCAGATGGCGCGCGCCCTGCGCGAATGGCTGGGGCCGCGCCCGGTGCTGCTGGAACGCGGCCTGATCGCGCTGTGCGTGCTGGGGCCGCTGGGCTTTGCGCTGCTGCTGCCCCAGCCGGCCCTGCGCACCGGCTGGTTCAGCGCCGTCCATGGCCTGTGCCTGATGGCGCTGGCCGGCCTGTGCCTGGACCCACAGCGGCCCGTGGCGCGCAGCTGGCGCTACCTGATGTGCGGCGTGGCCGCCTTCATGGGGCTGATGCTGTTCGTGCGCAGCTACCTGGCCCTGGCCACGCCCTTCCTGCCCAGCTTCACCGCAGACAGCGGCGCCAACCAGATCTTCGCCCTGCTGACCACGCTGAGCAGCACGCTGCTCATGGTGGCCGTGCTCGTGGCCTGGCGCGACGAGACCAGCCAGCAACTGCGCGACCTGGCCTTGCAGGACATGCTCACCGGGCTGCCCAACCGCCGCGCCCTGCTGGAGCGCGCACCCGCCATGCTGGCCCATGCCCAGCGCCACCGCCAGGCCCTGGCCCTGGTGATGCTGGACCTGGACCACTTCAAGCATGTCAACGACGAGCACGGCCACGCCGTGGGCGACCAGACGCTGTGCCTGTTCGCCCGCCTGCTGCAGCAGCAGCTGCGCAGCGACGAAATCGCCGCGCGCTGGGGCGGCGAGGAGTTCTGCCTGCTGCTCTACACCACGGACGACGGCGTGGACACCCTGTGCACCCGCCTGCAGTCCGCGCTGCTGCAGGCCTCGCGCAAGGTGCTGGGCTTCGAAGTGCGCTTCAGCGCCGGCTGCGCCCACGCACCCCAGGCCTGGAACGGCCTGTGCCTGGAACTGATGCTGGCCCCCGCAGACGCCGCCCTCTACGCCGCCAAGCGCCGCGGGCGCGACTGCTGGACGCAGGTGCGGCTGAGTCCGGTGGCCGCGTCCGAGGAGCAGGGGCCGCAGCCGTCGGCCTCCATCCCGGAGCAGGCCATGGCGCACGGGCGCACGCCAGGCACCTAGCGCGCGCCGTGGCGGATCATGTCCACCGCCTTCTCCGCGATCATCACCGTGGGCGCATTGGTGTTGCCGCTGACGATGCGCGGCATGACCGAGGCATCGACCACGCGCAGGCCCTTGATGCCGTAGACACGCAGCTGCGCATCGACCACGTCCATGGGCCCCGGCCCCATGCGGCAGCTGCCCACGGGGTGGTAGATGGTGTCGGCATGGCTGCGAATGAAGGCCTCGATGCCCGCATCGTCCTGCGCGCCGGCCGAGGCCGGCATCTCGCGCCCGCCCAGGGCCGCCAGCGCCGGCTGGGCCAGGATCTCGCGGGCGCGGCGCACGCCGTTCACCATGCGCCGCAGGTCCTGCGCGTCGGAGAAAAAGGCCGGGTCCACCAGCGGCAGGGCCAGCGGGTCGGCACTGGCCAGGCGCAGGCTGCCCCGGCTGGCCGGCTGCAGCACGCAGACATGCAGCGAATAGCCATGGCCCCAGACCGTCTTGCGCCCGTGGTCCACCAGCTTGGCGACGACGAAATGCAATTGCAGATCGGGCGCAGGCTCGCCAGGGCTGCTGCGGATGAAGCCGCCCGCCTCGGCAAAGTTGGTGGTCAGCATGCCGCGCCGCTGGCTGCGCCATTGGCCCACGGCGGCCAGCAATCTGCGCGCACCGCCCAGTGAAAGGCCGAAGCTGTCGGTCAGCTGCGCGCCATCGACCACCAGCACCACATCCGGGTGGTCATGCAGATGGGCGCCCACGCCGGGCAGATGGTGGACCACATCGATGCCCAGCGAACGCAGGTGATCGCCCGGCCCCACGCCAGACAGCATCAGCAGCTGCGGCGACAACAGCGCGCCGCCGCAAAGCAGCACCTCGCGCCGGCAGTGCAGTTGCTGCACCGTACCGCCCTGCAGGTACTCCACGCCCACGGCGCGCCGGCCCTCGAACAGAATGCGCAGCACCTGGGCACCCGTTTCCACGCGCAGATTGGGCCTGGCACGGTGCGGCGCCAGATAGGCCTTGGCGACGTGGTGGCGCTCGCCGTTGCGCTGGGTGACCTGGTACAGGCCCACGCCCTCCTGCGCCTGGCCGTTGAAATCCGCGTTGTGCGCATGGCCGGCCTGCACGCCCGCCTGCACGAAGGCCCGGGACAGCGGGTTGGGATCGCGCAGGTCGGCCACGTTCAGCGGCCCGCCCGCGCCATGCCAGGCATCGGCGCCGCGTTCGTTGTGTTCGGCGCGCAGGAAATAGGGCAGCACCTCGCTCCAGCTCCAGCCCGGGTTGCCCTGGGCCGCCCAATGGTCGTAGTCGGCCGGCTGGCCGCGCACATAGACCATGGCGTTGACCGCGCTGGAGCCGCCCAGCACCTTGCCGCGCGGCTGGTGGCCACGCCGCCCGCCCAGGCCCGGCTGCGGCACGGTGGACAGGCCCCAGCTGTGGCGCCCGCCCTTGGCCATGGCGGCCATGCCCGCCGGACAATGGATGAGCACGCTGGAGTCGGGGGGCCCGGCCTCCAGCAGCGCCACCTGCGTCTCGGCATCCTCGCTGAGCCGCCCGGCCAGCACCGAGCCCGCCGATCCCCCTCCGATCACGATGTAGTCCAGCATGTCTCCCCTCCCCTGCGGTGTAACCATCCACTGTTGCAGTCGCCTGCGCGGCGCCGCAAGCCGGGGCAAACCCGGTGGATGCTCCGAATCCCGCTACGATCGCCGGATCGCATTCACGTTCGCATTCACTTTGTTCGTTTGAGGAGACTGACAGTCATGGCAATTCAAACCGTAGGCATCATCGGCGCAGGCACCATGGGCAACGGCATCGCGCAGGCCTGCGCGGTATCGGGCATCGACGTGGTCATGGTGGACATCTCTGAGGCCGCCGTCCAAAAGGGCGTGGCCACCGTCTCGGGCAGCCTGGACCGCCTGATCAAGAAGGAAAAGCTGACCGAGGCAGAGAAGACCGCCGCCCTGGCCCGCATCAAGACATCGACCGACTACGCGGCGCTCAAGGGCGCGCAACTGGTCATCGAGGCCGCCACCGAGAACTACGAGCTCAAGGTCAAGATCCTCAAGCAGCTGGACGCCCTGCTGGATGCCGATGTCATCGTCGCCACCAACACCTCGTCCATCTCCATCACCCAGCTGGCCGCCGTGACGGGCCGTGCCGACAAGTTCATCGGCATGCACTTCTTCAACCCCGTGCCCATGATGGCGCTGGTGGAGATCATCGTCGGCCTGCAGACCAGCGACGAGACGCACGCCACGGTCAAGGAACTGTCCGAGCGCCTGGGCAAGAGCCCCATCACCGTGAAGAACGCCCCCGGCTTCGTGGTCAACCGCATCCTGGTGCCCATGATCAACGAGGCCTTCTTCGTGCTGGCCGAAGGCCTGGCATCGGCCGAGGACATCGACGCCGGCATGAAGCTGGGCTGCAACCAGCCCATCGGCCCGCTGGCCCTGGCCGACATGATCGGCCTGGACGTGTGCCTGGCCGTGATGGAGGTTTACCTCAAGGAATTCGGCGACAGCAAGTACCGTCCCTGCCCCCTGCTCAAGGAAATGGTGGCCGCCGGCCGCCTGGGCCGCAAGACGGGCCGCGGCGTGTACAGCTACTGATACACGGCCTTTGCCTGCCTGCCGGCCCGCTCGGGCCGGCCGTCTTCTGCGCGACTGCGCCCTCCAGCGGCCTGCTCTAAGGTCCATGCGCAGGAGACAACCATGGACATCAACACCCCCACCCCGCCGCCCGAAGGCTGCATCAGCTGCGAAGTGCGCGGCCATGTGCTGCTGCTCGGCATCAACCGCCCCGCCAAGCGCAACGGCTGGACGCCGCCCATGTTCCAGCAGCTGGCCGAGGCCTATACGCGCCTGGACGACGATCCCGAGTTGCGCGTGGGCGTGCTGCATGCGTTTGGCAGCCATTTCACGGCGGGGCTGGACCTGCCGGTGATGGCGGAGTACCTGCGCTCGGGCAGGAAGGCCATTCCGCAAGGCCTGGTGGAGCCGCACGACTACGGCCTGGTCGGTTACCGGCGCCGCGCCAAGCCCATGGTGGTGGCGGTCAAGGGCATTTGCTTCACGGTGGGCATCGAGCTGATGCTGGGCGCCGACATCGTGGTCGCGGCCGATGACTGCCGTTTTTCCCAGCTGGAAGTGCAGCGCTGCATCATGCCCACGGGCGGCGCCACGCTGCGCATGGCCGAGCGTGCGGGCGTGGGCAATGCCATGCTGCACCTGCTCACGGCCGATGAGTTCGACAGCGCCGAGGCCTATCGCCTGAACTTCGTGCAGAAGGTGGTGCCGGCCGGCGAGGAACTGGCCGAGGCCCTGCGCATTGCCGAGCGGATTGCCGCCCAGGCCCCGCAGGCCGTGGTGGCCACGCGGCTCAATGTGCTCAAGGCCATCGAGCTGGGCCAGGCCGCCGCAGTGGCCGACTTCATTCCCGTGCAGCAGCGCCTGGCCAGCAGCGAGGATGCCGCCGAAGGCGTGCGCTCCTTCATCGAGAAACGCCCCGCGCGCTTCACGGGCCGATAGGCCTTTCTCGCCCTCCCGATCTTCCCCCTCCGATCTGGAGGGATTTCATCAATTAAGTTGTGCACAATTTAATTGACAGCAATAATTCCACCCATGCCACGCAACGCCCTGCCCACCGACACCCCCGAGCTTCTGCGCCTGGACAACCAGGTCTGCTTTGCGCTGTACTCGGCGTCGCTGGCCATGACCAAGCTCTACAAGCCCCTGCTCGACGGCATCGGCCTGACCTATCCGCAGTACCTGGTGATGCTGGTGCTTTGGGAGCGCGACGGCCTGACCGTGTCGGAGATCGGCGAGCAGCTGACCCTGGATTCGGGCACGCTGACGCCGCTGCTCAAGCGGCTCGAAGGCGCGAACCTGCTGGAGCGGGTGCGCGATGCGCAGGACGAGCGCCGCGTGCGCATCACGCTCACCCCGCAAGGCCGGGCACTGCGCGATGCGGCTGAAAAGATTCCCGCCTGCGTGCTGCAAAGCACGCAGTGCACGCTGCCCGAGCTGCAGGCGCTGACGCAGCAACTCGGCGCACTGCGCCAGCGGCTGGCGCCGCGCCGCAGCGACTGATAACGGATTGCCGATTTCCTCCACCCGTCCGCACAGCCGGACAACTTTGCAAAAGGAAGACACCATGGCCCAGCTCGAAAAAGTCCTGTACACCGCACGTGCCCACACCACCGGCGGCCGCGACGGCGCCTCGCGCACCGATGACGGACGCCTGGACGTGACCCTTTCCTCGCCCGGCACCAGCGGCACGGGCACCAATCCCGAGCAACTGTTCGCCGCAGGCTACTCGGCCTGCTTCATCGGCGCCATCAAGGCCGTGGCCGGCAAGCAGAAGATCAGCCTGCCGCAGGACCTGTCCATCGACGCCGAAGTGGACCTGGGCACCATCCCCAACGCCTACGGCATCGCTGCCCGCCTGAAGGTCAGCCTGCCCGGCATGGACAAGGCCGCCGCCCAGGCCCTGGTGGACGCAGCCCACCAGGTCTGCCCCTACTCCAACGCCACGCGCGGCAACATCGACGTGCAGATCACCCTGGTCTGATCAGGCCCAGCCCGGCCGCTCCCGCCATTGCAGCCTGCGACCCCGGAGGTCGTAGCGTGCATGGCAGGTCAGCGGGCCGTGCAAGGCGTTGGCCGCATAGCTGACCAGCGCGATCTCGCCCACGGCGGCCTGCCAGTGCTCCAGCACCGGCAGGCCGCTTATCCATTGCAGCACCTGGGCGCGTGGCCAAGCGGCGTTCCAGGCGCCCAGCGTCACATGGGGCACGTAGGGGCGCAGCGCCTCGGTCAGCGCCAGTTCGGGTCTTGCCGGCCTGAGTGCACCATGCAGCATGCCCAGCGTGGGCCCGCCCTGGCTGCGGTCGCGCACCTGCAGATACGGCGCCATCTCGAAACTGCCCCAGCCGCCGAACTCCAGTTGCAGCGGTGCGGCCGGCAGGTCCTGCAGCGCGCGCAAGTCGCGCGATAGTTCCGCCGCGCCGTAGGCATCCGGCAGGGCCGCATCGCCATCCAGAAAACCGGCCGTGGCCAGGGTCACATGCAGCTGCCGCTCGTACCGCGGAACCAGCGCAGCGTCCAGGGCCTGGCGCGCCTGCGCACAGGCGCGGCGCACGGCTTCGCCCTCGGCAGGGCCCAGCGCCTGGAGCTCCAGCACCCAGACCGCATAGCGGCGCCGGCCCAGATGCCAGCCGCTCCAGTCGTCGGATGCGCCTGCCGCGCTGGAACTGGCGCTGGCGCTCGCTATGGCATGGGATTGCAGGAAATGGGGCAGCAGCGGCACGGCGGGCGAATCGGCGAAGGCTAGGCAGCCGCACAGCTTAAGCCAGCCCGGCGACAATCGCCCCATGTCCGCCACACCGCACGATCCTGATCTGAATGTCGTCTCCGACGACGACTCGCACGCCTATGCCCGCCTCACGCCCGACGTGGTGCTCGACGCCCTGGCCTCGGTCGGCCTGTGGGGCGACGGCCGGCTCACGGCCCTGGCCTCCTACGAGAACCGCGTCTACCAGGCCGTACTGGAGGACGGCGATCGCGTCGTGCTCAAGTTCTACCGCCCGGGCCGCTGGAGCCGCGATCAGATCCTGGAAGAGCACGCCTTCAGCGCCGAGCTGACGGCCGCCGAAGTGCCCGCCGTGCCCCCGCTGGTGCTGGAAGGCGCCACGCTGCACAGCCACGCGGGCTTTGATTTCTCGGTCAGCCCCTGGCGCGGAGGCCGTCCGCCCGAGCTGGACGACTTCGAGGTGCTGGAGTGGACCGGGCGCTTCCTGGCCCGCATCCATACCGTGGGCGAAGCCCGTCCGTTTGCGCACCGGCCCGCGCTGGATCTGGCCACCTTCGGCCACGACTCCATGCAATGGCTGCTGGACCGGCAAATGATTCCGCTGGAGGTGGAATCCACCTGGAAGGCCGCCTGCCAGCGCGCCCTGGACCTGATGGCCCCCGCTGCCGACGGCCTGAGCGCAGCCGGCCACTTCGGCCTGCACAGCGCGCGCACGCTGCGCCTGCACGGCGACTGCCATCCCGGCAACGTGCTGTGGACGCCGCTGGACGACGACGGCCGCGGCGGCCCGCATTTCGTGGACCTGGACGATGCGCGCACCGGCCCGGCCGTGCAGGACCTGTGGATGCTGCTGTCGGGCGACCGGGGCCAGCGCACGCGCCAGCTGGGCGCCCTGCTGGATGGGTACGAGCAGTTCCGTCCCTTCGACCGCCGCGAGCTGGCCCTGATCGAGCCGCTGCGCACGCTGCGCCTGATCCACTACAGCGCCTGGCTGGCGCGGCGCCAGGACGACCCGATCTTTGCCATCAACTTCCCCTGGTTCGGCACGCCCGACTACTGGCGCGGGCAGGTGGACATGCTCAACGAGCAGATCGAGGCCATGCAGGAAGAGCCTCTATACGCCTGAGGCCACCGGGCTGCCTGCCTCCCGAAGACAGATATCTTTACAAATTGTCCAGGCCCGCGGCGCCCTATCCAGGGCTGCGGGTTCCGGGGTATTCTCGGCCCGAAATCCCATCGGCCATGTCCTACTCCGCCTTCCCACCATCGCTGCCCAACCCGCTACAGCCCTTGCCTGCCGCGCAAAAGGTGCTGGTGGTGGACGACGTTCCGGACAACGCCACCGTCATCTGCCAGGTGATCAAGGATCTGTGCGGCCCGCTTGTGGCCTACACCGGCGAGGAGGCCCTGGCCCTGGCCCACCAGCACCAGCCCGACCTCATCCTGCTGGACATCCGCATGCCCGGGATGGACGGCTTCGAGGTCTGCCGCCGCCTCAAGGCCGACCTGCAGACCGCGCATATCCCCATCATCTTCCTCACCGCGCTGACCGAGCCCCATTGCGAGGAACTGGGACTGAACCTGGGCGCCGTGGATTTCGTGACCAAACCCTTTCGCCCGGCCGTTCTCAAGGCACGCGTGCGCACGCATCTGGAGATTGCGCAGCAGCGCCAGATGCTGCAGCTGCTGTCGCACAGCGACGGGCTGACGGGCGTGGCCAACCGGCGTTTCTTCAGTGCCCAGCTGGAGCGCGAGTTCATGCGCCTGCAGCGCCTGGGCGAGCCGCTGTCGCTGGTGATGATGGACGTGGACCACTTCAAGGCCTACAACGACCACTACGGCCATCTGGTCGGCGATGAATGCCTGAGCCAGATCTCCCAGGCCATTCAGGGCGCACTGCACCGGCCGGGCGACCTGCTGGCGCGCTATGGGGGCGAGGAATTCGTCTGCCTGCTGCCCCATACGGCGCTGGATGGCGCGGTGCTGGTGGCGCAGGGCATCGTCGATGCGCTCAGGCTGCTGGACCTGCCCCATGCCGCCTCGCCCCTGGGCCAGGCGCTGACCGTGAGCCTGGGCGTGGCCTGCATTGCGCCTTCGCCCACCAACAGTGCCCAGCAACTGCTGGCCGATGCCGATCGGCGCCTTTATCTCGCAAAAAACGCTGGTCGCGACCGCATCGTCTGGGCGGGGTGACAGGAAACACCCCCTGAGGCGCTACGCGCCTTTCCCCCCTCTCGCACCGGCTCAGCAACGTCCATCGACGCGGCAGGTCGGCACGACCTGACCGCTGGCATCACGCCATTGCACCTGGCCGGCCGGGGTCTGAGGCGGGGCGGCAGGCGCTGGCTCCGGGGCCGGGGCCGGTTGAACGTTGGAGCGTTGCGGATCGTGCAGCACGGTGGATGAGCCCACGCCCACGCCGACCCGCGCGCCACCCACACCCGTGGAGGCGCCCACGCCTGCGCTGCCCAGCACCTGGCCGCTCTGGTTGACGCCGACACCGACGCCGACCGGGCCCACGCCCGTGCCGACCCCGGCACTCAGCCCGCCGCTGCCCAGCCCCACGCCCACCGACACGGGGCCGACCGGAATTCCGATGCCCACGCCGCCGCCCACCGAGCCGCAGCCGGCCAGCAGCAGCGCGCAGGCGCCAAGCGCGGTCCACGCTGCCTTGCGGGATGGCTGGGAGGTCATGAAGGCGGAGGATGGAACTGGCATGCAGGACTCTCTGGACAAGGGAAAACACAGGGACGGCCACAGGGTACACCCGCCCGCCCGGCGCACGATGCCAGCGGTATGCCCGGGTCCATGCCAG
Organism: Delftia sp. ASV31; assembly: GCF_016428765.1. Taxonomy (NCBI): domain Bacteria; kingdom Pseudomonadati; phylum Pseudomonadota; class Betaproteobacteria; order Burkholderiales; family Comamonadaceae; genus Delftia; species Delftia sp. ASV31. The sequence continues at coordinate 29,339 of NZ_JAELTK010000048.1, read as the reverse complement.
GGGCTCGGAGGCAGCGAAACACTCAGGACACGCGGGTTTCTTAGAATTCACCCATTGGCCTGCGGGTCATTCCAGATTGCATGCGCTCCCGGACAGTGCCGTGGCGCCCCGGTGGCGCCAGGCCTGCGCGGCGCCGCTTTCCCTTCGCTTTCTTCGCGCTCCCTTTTCGCTCCCTTTTCTATGCAAACCCGTTGGCCACCCTATGCGTGGGTGTGTTTTTCCATGTGCGTGGGTGTCATGGGCACCGCCCTGGCCAGCCCGCTGTACCCCCTGTACCAACAGGCCTGGGGGCTGCAGCCCAGCCACATCACGCAGATCTTCGTGGCCTATATGTTCGGCGCGCTGGCCAGCCTGCTGTTCCTGGGCCGGCTGACCGACCGTTTCGGCTTTGTCACCGTGCTGCGCGCCGGGCTGATCCTGATGACGCTGGGCGTGCTGGCCTCCACCGTGGCCTGGAACGTGCCCAGCTTTGCGCTGGGGCGCGTGGTGATCGGCGTGGCTTCGGGGCTGATCACCACCTCGGCCTCGGTGGGCATGACCCGGCTCAACAACCGGGGCGACCTGCAGCGCGCCGCGGCCACGACCAGCCTGACCATTGCCTTCGGCTTCGGGCTGGGGCCGGTGGTGGGCGGGCTGATCGCGCAGTGGCTGCCCTGGCCGCTGGTCACGGCCTACATTCCCTCGCTGGGGCTGGGGCTGCTGGCCATCTATGCGCTGTACCAGGTGCGCATCGCCGAGCCGGCCGAGCTGGCATCCACCCAGGCACGCGCGCTGCACTGGCGCGATTTCATGCCCACCATCACGCTGCCGGAGCGGCGCTTTGCGCGCCACTACGCACTGGGCGGCATGTGCGCGTTCTGCGCCTTCGGCATGTTCAGCCTGTTCGCATCGCTGGCGCCCAGCTTCATGCAGCGCATGGTGCCCTGGCACGGGCCGGCTGTCTCGGGCCTGTCCATCGGCGTGATCCTGTTCCTCTCGGCGGGTTTCCAGTACCTGGCGCGCCCGCGCCCGACCAAGGGCTCGGCCATTGTGGGCTTTGCCTGCCTGGTGGCCTGCAACCTCCTGCTGCTGGTCAACAGCTTCGCGGGCTCGGCCCTGCTGTTCGCGCTCAGCGTGATCACCACGGCGGCGGGCCACGGCCTGTGCAACCTGGCGGGCATGTCCATCGTCAACAAGGTCTCCACGCCGGCCACGCGCACGGGCCTGCTGTCCACGTACCTGGTGGTCGGCTACCTGGGCACCATCGTGCCCATCCTCGGCCTGGGCTGGCTCTCGGACCATATCGGCATCACCGAGGCCCTGGTCGCCTACTGCATCGTCATGGGTGCGCTGGCCGGCTGGCTGTGCTGGATGTGCACGCGCACGCCCACGCTGCCCATGCCCAAGCACTAGTTCCGCCAAGGGCGCATGCCTGTTCAGCGAAAGTGCGGTCCCGGCCCGTCTTCGGCCAGGCAGTCGCCGTCATTGCGCAGCGGGCAGACCTTGAGGGACAGGCAGCCGCAGCCAATGCAGCCGTCGATCTGGTCGCGCAGCTGGGTCAGGCCCTGGATGCGCGCATCCAGCGCGTGGCGCCAGCGCGCGGACAGCGCGGCCCAGTCGGCCTGCGTGGGCGTGCGGCCGCTGGGCAGGTCCTGCAGCGCCTCGGCAATCTCGGCCAGCGGCACGCCCATGCGCTGGGCCACCTTGATGACCGCCACGCGCCGCAGCACGGCACGCGCATAGCGGCGCTGGTTGCCGGGCGTGCGCAGGCTCTCGATCAGCCCCTGGCGCTCGTAGAAATGCAGGGCCGAGACGGTGATGCCGCTGCGCCGGGCGACTTCGCCCACGGAAAGGATGGCCGGCCCGTCATGGTCGGACGCGGTGACACCGGCAGAAGACAGATTCATGGCAACAGGAAAATAGGCGCAGGAAAAATAGGTCCAAGCAGGCCTGCATTTGACCTCAACTTTGGTTGAGGTTTCACACTGGCAAGCCTCGCCGCCCGGTCCGGCCCACTCTCAGACTCCAAGCCATACATGCCACACGACGCACTTGCCACCTCCTCGGCACAGCCCGCCGCTTCCTCGGCCCCGCAACTGCACCATCTGCAGCCCGCCGGCCTCTACGACGCCACGCCCAACGGCTACACCCATGTGGTCACCGTGCACGAGCCGGCGCAATGGGCCTTCGTCTCGGGCCAGGGCGGCGAGAACCAGGCGGGCGACCTGCCCGACAGCTTCGCGGCCCAGGCGCAGCAGGCGCTGTCCAACCTCAAACTGGCGCTGCAGGCGGCGGGCGCGGACATGGGCCAGGTGGTCAAGCTGACCCTGCTCATCGTCGACCACTCGGAGGCCCGCTTCAACGACTGGCAGGCCGCCGTGCGCCTGCATTGGAGCGACGGCGCCCCCGGCGATGGCGCCCCCAGCAATACCCTGCCGCGCTTTCCGGCCTGCACCCTGATCCCCGTGCCCCGGCTGGCCCTGCCCGGCATGCTGATCGAGGTCGATGCCGTGGCCGCACTGCCCGCCCACGCCCAGCCCGCACGGCCGCCGCTGTGGGTCTGAGCCATCCGTTTGCCACCCATAAACAGATAACACAGGCATTCGTCAGATGAACAGATCCTCCCAGGCTTGCGCCCAGCCCTCCCCGCCCATGCAGGCCACCGCCACACCCGTGCTGCCACAGAGCACCCTGCTGCTCATGGCCACGGCCTGCGGCCTGTGCGCGGGCGCCAATTACTTCAACCAGCCGCTGCTGCACTCCATCGCCATCGACCTGGGCATCAGCGAGGCGCGTGCCTCGCTGACGGTGACCATGGCCCAGGTCTCCTATGCGCTGGGACTGCTGCTGCTCGTGCCGCTGGGCGACATGCTGGAACGCCGCCGCCTGGTGCTGGGCCTGATGCTGCTGGCCGCGCTGGGCATGCTGGCCAGCGGCATGGCGCACAGCTTTGCGCTGCTGGCGGCGGGCACGCTGATGACCGGGCTGTTCTCGGTCGCGGCCCAGGTGCTGGTGCCCATGGCGGCCAGCTTTGCGGCGCCCGGCGCCAGCGGGCGTGCCGTGGGGCTGGTCATGAGCGGGCTGCTGATCGGCATCCTGGCGGCACGCAGCGTGGCGGGCCTGTTGTCGGAGCTGGGCGGTTGGAATTCCGTCTACTGGGTGGGCGCCCTGGCCACGGCCGGCGTGGCCCTGCTGCTGCGGCGCGCGTTGCCCCTTGCTAAACCGGCCCAGCCCATAGGCTATGGCGCGGTGATGCGCTCCCTGCTCACGCTGGCGAGCGAGCAGCCGCGCCTGCGCAGCCGGGCGCTGATCGGCGGCATGGGCTTTGCCACGGTGAGCGTGCTGTTCTCGACCATGGCGCTGCTGCTGGCCGGGCCGGGCTACGGGTTTGGCGATGCGCAGATCGGCCTCATCGGCCTGGTCGGCGTGGCCGGCGCCCTCATGGCCAACATGGCCGGCCGGCTGGCCGACCGGGGGCTGGAGCAGCGCACCACGCTGGCCGGCGGCCTGCTGATGCTGGCGGGCTGGGGGGCGCTGTGGCTGGGCGGCACCAGCCTGTGGTGGTTTCTGGCGGGACTGCTCATCGTCGATGCCGCGCTGCAGGCCCTGCACATCAGCAACCAGAACGTGATCTATGCGCTGGCACCCTTGGCGCGCTCGCGCATCAATGCGGTCTATATGACGGGCTATTTCATCGGCGCCTCGGCAGGCTCGGCCGTGGGCTCGGCGGTCTGGCTGCATTGGGGATGGACAGGTGCCAGCGTGGCAGGCCTGATTCTGAGCCTGGCCACGCTGGCCGTCGTGGCCTGGGACAGGTCCCTCGCGCGCCAGGCACTCCAGACGGGCCAGGCAGATCGACAACAGGGCCGCGCGTAAGAAAGAGCACCAGCCTGCGGCACGCTGCGCAAGAATGCACTTCAAACGTGCCGTCTTGCGCGCCTTGCCATGCAGGAAACGCACCAATCCGATGCGCCAGCGCACCAGCATGGCTCAACCGCCACTGCATCGGATTGGCACGCTAAATGCATGACAAAGGCCGTTACAACCACCACGCCCTGTACCGCCCGTCACGCCCATGTCCGCAGCGCTACCGATCACCGCCGTGCCCGCTTGCGCCTCGGGCTGGCAGGCCATGCTGGACCTGCGCTTCGGGCACCGCGCCGGCCAGGGCAGCGTGCTTTCCCACGCACGCCACAGCGGTCCGCTGCGCGTGCAAAAACCGCTGCACCCTGAAGGCCCCGGCATCTGCCATGCCGTGCTGCTGCACCCGCCCGGCGGCGTGGCCGGCGGCGACCAGTTGCAGATCGATGTGACCGTGGAGCCCGGCGCCCACGCCCTGCTGACCACACCGGGCGCCACGCGCTGGTACAAGTCCCAGGGCCGCCCGGCCGCGCAGCGCGTGCGGCTGCGCGTGGAAGAAGGCGCCATCCTGGAATGGCTGCCACAGGAAAACATGCTGTTCGCCGGTGCCGACGCCACCATGGCGCTGGACCTGGATCTTGCGCCGGGCGCGCGCGCCATCGGCTGGGATGCCGTGGTGCTGGGCCGCTATGGCGCGGGCGAGCACTGGAACCACACCGGCGCCGCGCCCACCGCTGCCGCGCGCCTGCAGCTTCACAACCGGCTCGCATGCGGCGGACGGCCGCTGTGGCTGGAGCAAGGCGAACTGCACGCCGGCCATGCCCTGCTGTCCAGCCCCGTTGCCTGGGCGGGCTTGCCCATACAGGCCAGCCTCTGGGCCGTGGCCCCGGAACCCCTGGCGGCCATGGAGCCATTGAGCGAGCAACTGGCCGCCAGCCTGCCCTGGAGCGATGAAGTGCGCGCCGGCGCCAGCCTGCTGGCCGGCCAGGGCGGCGCACCCTCGGTGCTGCTGCTGCGCGTGCTGGCACGGCGCATGGAGGCAGCACGAGCCGTGCTGCATGAAGGCTGGCGCCTGCTGCGCCCGGCCCTGCTCAATCAACAAGCCCGCCCCCCGCGCCTGTGGGCCACCTGATCAACGGAGACTCATCGATGGAACTCACGCCCCGTGAAAAAGACAAGCTGCTGCTGTTCACCGCAGCCCTGGTGGCCGAGCGGCGCAAGGCGCGCGGCCTGAAGCTCAACTACCCCGAGGCCGTGGCGCTGATCAGCGCCGCCGTGCTGGAGTGGGCGCGCGACGGCAGGACCGTGGCCGAGCTCATGCACCTGGGCACCACGGTGCTGACGCGCGCCGATGTGATGGAGGGCATTCCAGAAATGATCCCGGACATCCAGGTCGAAGCCACTTTCCCGGACGGCACCAAGCTGGTCACCGTTCATCACCCAATAGTTTGACCCCCTGAGCGGCTACGCCGCTTCCCCCAAGGGGGACGGCGCCATCGCTGCGGGGCGGCCCTTGCTGGGCACCCCCAACCAGCCCGCTGCATCCGCTTGTGCCGTGGGCAGATCAAGTCTCGATAGCGATCAAGGAGATCTCCATGTTCAGATTCCGCAACACTTTCAACTACCTGCTCGCCCCGGCCCTGCTGGCCGCCGCCACGGCTGCCAGCGCCCATACGGGGGCCGGCGCCCACCTGCATGCCGGCGACGGCGCCATGCAGGCCCTGATGGCCGGGCTGTCCCATCCCATCGCGGGCCTGGACCATCTGCTGGCCATGCTGGCGCTGGGCCTGTGGTGCGGGCTGATGCTCCAGCGCCAGTGGCTGCCGCCCGTGGCCTTTGCCGCATGCATGGCGCTGGGCCTGGCGCTGACGCAGACCCCGCTGGAGCTGCCGGCCGTCGAGCCCATGGTGGCTGCATCGCTGCTGGCCTTCGGCCTGCTGCTGGTGGCCCAGCGCCGCCTGCCCGTGGCCCTGGCCATGGTGCTGGCCGGCGCCTTCGCGCTGTTTCACGGATACGCGCATGGCGAGGTCTTCCCCCACGCGCTGCCCGCAGCCGTGTTCTGGGCCTACATGGCGGGCATGGTCGCCACCACGCTGGTGCTGCATGCGCTGGGCGTGGCCTTTGGCCGGGCCATGCGCGGCGGCACGGCTTCGGCCTGGGCTGCACGCCTGGCCGGCGTGGCCGCCATGGGCTACGGTGCCGTGGCGCTGGCAGGCTGATCGCGGGAGCCGCACATGACCGAGCGCATCATCCCCGGCGAGCTGCTGGCCGAGCCCGGCGAGATCCTGCTGAACGCAGGCCGGCCCGTGCAGACCCTCACGGTCACCAACACCGGCGACCGGCCCGTGCAGGTGGGCTCGCACTTTCATTTCTTCGAGGTCAACGAGGCCCTGCACTTCGACCGCGCCGCCGCACGCGGCTGGCGGCTGAACATCGCGGCCGGCACGGCCGTGCGCTTCGAGCCGGGCCAGGAGCGCACGGTGGAACTGGTGGAAATCTCCGGCGACCGCATCATCTTCGGCTTCAACGCCAAGGTGATGGGCAGGCTTTGAAGTACCCCCTGAGCGGCTACGCCGCTTCCCCCTCTCTCGCTTCGCGGGAAGGGGACGACACCCTCGGTGCGGGGCGGCGCGGCCGGCATAGGCCCTTCCTCGGTGTCCCCGGGTTGGACCACGCCGGTTTTAAGTACAACGAGCAACGCATAGCGTCGTAGACAACAGAAAGGGAATGCTATGGCAAGCATCACGCGCCAGGCCTATGCCGAGATGTTCGGCCCCACCGTGGGCGACCGCCTGCGGCTGGCCGACACGGCCCTGGTCATCGAGATCGAGAAGGACCACACGATCTACGGCGAAGAGGTCAAGTTCGGCGGCGGCAAGGTCATCCGCGACGGCATGGGCCAGAGCCAGCGCATGGCCGCCGACTGTGCAGACACCGTCATCACCAATGCCGTGATCATCGACCACTGGGGCATCGTCAAGGCCGACATCGCCATCAAGAACGGGCTGATCGCAGGCATAGGCAAGGCGGGCAACCCGGACATGCAGCCGGGCGTGACCATCGTCATCGGCCCCGGCACGGAAATCATTGCGGGCGAGGGCATGATCGTCACGGCCGGCGGCATCGACACGCACATCCACTTCATCTGCCCGCAGCAGATCGACGAGGCGCTGACCAGCGGCGTGACCACCATGATCGGCGGCGGCACGGGTCCGGCCACGGGCACCTTCGCCACCACGGTCACGCCCGGCCCCTGGCACATGGAGCGCATGCTGCAGGCCGTGGACGGCTACCCCATGAACATCGGCCTGCTGGGCAAGGGCAACGCCAGCCAGGCCGCGCCGCTGCGCGAGCAGATCGCGGCGGGCGCCATCGGCCTGAAGCTGCACGAGGACTGGGGATCGACGCCCGCCGCCATCGACTGCTGCCTGGGCGTGGCCGACGAGACCGACACCCAGGTCGCCATCCACACCGACACGCTCAACGAGGGCGGCTTCGTGGAAGCCACGGTGGCCGCCTTCAAGGGCCGCACCATCCACACCTACCACACCGAAGGCGCGGGCGGCGGCCACGCGCCCGACATCATCAAGGTCTGCGGCGAGGCCAACGTGCTGCCCTCGTCCACCAACCCCACGCGGCCCTACACGGTGAACACGCTGGACGAGCACCTGGACATGCTCATGGTCTGCCACCACCTGGATGCCTCGATTGCCGAGGACATCGCCTTCGCCGAAAGCCGCATCCGCCGCGAGACCATCGCCGCAGAGGACGTGCTGCACGACCTGGGCGCCTTCTCCATGATCTCCAGCGACAGCCAGGCCATGGGCCGTGTGGGCGAAGTGGTGCTGCGCACCTGGCAGACCGCGCACAAGATGAAGGTCCAGCGCGGCAGCCTGCCGGGCGACAACGCGCGCCACGACAACTTCCGCGTCAAGCGCTACGTTGCCAAGTACACCATCAACCCCGCACGCACGCATGGCATCGCCCATGTCGTGGGCTCGGTCGAGGTCGGCAAGCTGGCCGACCTGGTGCTGTGGCGGCCGGCGTTCTTCGGCGTCAAGCCCAGCCTCATCCTCAAGGGCGGCAGCATCGCCAGCGCCGCCATGGGCGACCCCAACGCCAGCATCCCCACGCCCCAGCCCGTGCACTACCGGCCCATGTTCGCGGGCCAGGGCAGCGGCGTGGCGGCGGCCAGCCTGACCTTCGTCTCGCAGGCCGCCCAGCAGGCCGGCGTGGCAGACCGCTACGGCCTGCGCAAGCGCACCGTGGCCGTGGAAAACTGCCGCAGCGTCAGCAAGCGCGACATGGTGCACAACGACTGGCAGCCCGACATCAGCGTCGATCCCGAGACCTACCAGGTCGTGGCCGACGGCCAGCTGCTGACCTGCGAGCCCGCCACCGAGCTGCCGATGGCGCAGCGGTATTTTCTGTTCTGATCACCCCATGCTCACCGTCAACAAACACATGCCCCAGGGCGGGGGCCTTGCCGCCGTGCTGGTCAGGCGCGCCGCCACGCTGGAACTGGACTGGGACATGCGCCAGAAGAGCCGCTTTGCGGCCATCGACTCCATGGGGCGCGAGCTGGCCGTGGTGCTGGCGCGCGGCAGCGTGCTGCGCGGCGGCGATGTGCTGGTGGCCGAGGATGGCAGCCTGGTCGCCGTGCGCGCGGCGCCCCAGGCGGTGTTGCGCGTGACGGCGGCCACGCCGCTGGGCCTGCTGCGTGCGGCCTACCATCTGGGCAACCGGCATATCCCGGTGGAGGTCACGCCCACGCACCTGCACCTGGAAAACGACCCCGTGCTGCACGACATGCTGCTGCGCCTGGGCGCGCAGGTGGCCCTGGTGGATGCGCCCTTCGAGCCCGAGGCCGGTGCCTATGGCGGCGGCCACCGCCACGGCCATGACGCCAGCTTTGCCGAGGACCAAGCGCTGGCGCAGAGCGTGTATGCGCTGCATGACCATGGGCACGAACACGGCCATTCACACGATCATTCCCACGGGCATGAACATGGCCACGACCACAGCCATGACCATGACCATGACCACAAAGGCTGCTGCGGACACGGGCACGGCCACGACCATCCGCATGGCTGACCTGTCGATACAGGGGCTGTGCGCCCTGCTGCACCTGGCATCGCCCCAGCTGCCCGTGGGCGGCTTCAGCTATTCGCAGGGGCTGGAGGCCGCCATCGAGCATGGCCTGGTCACGGATGCCGGCACGGCGCGCACCTGGATTGCCGATGCGCTGGCCCACGGCTTTGCACGCTGCGAGGCACCACTGTGGCTGCTGCTGCGCCGGGCCTGGAGCGCAGGCGACGAGGGGGCGGTGCACGAATGGAACCAGTGGTTCATCGCCAGCCGCGACAGCCGCGAGGCCCGTGCCGAGACGCTGCAGATGGGCTGGTCGCTGCACAGCCTGCTGCGCTCCGTGCCCTGGGGCGGCGAGGCCTTTGCGCCCCGCATCGCACAACTGGGCGCCCTTGTGGAGGGACCGGGCCTGGCCTATCCCACAGCCTTTGCCTGTGCCTGCGCCGCCGTGGATGCCGACGAGGACCACGCCCTGCTGGCCTATGGCTTTGCCTGGCTGGAGAACCAGGTGGCCGCCGCCATCAAGGCCGTGCCGCTGGGCCAGGTGGCGGGCCAGAGCCTGCTGCTGGCCCTGCACCCGCTGCTGGAGCAGGCCGTGGGCGAGGCACGCCGCCGCGCCAGCGAGGCGCCGCCCCGGCTGGACACCATGCTGCCCCAATGGAGCGTGCTGCAGGCGCGGCACGAACACCAGTACTCCCGGCTCTTCCGGTCCTGATCACTCAATCCAAGTCCACCATGAACACCCGCACCAAGAAACTCCCCCCGCTGCGCGTCGGCATCGGCGGCCCGGTCGGCTCCGGCAAGACCACGCTGCTGGAGATGCTGTGCAAGGCCATGCGCGCCCACTACGACCTGGTGGTCATCACCAACGACATCTACACCAAGGAAGACCAGCGCCTGCTGACGGTGGCCGAGGCCCTGCCGCCCGAGCGCATCATGGGCGTGGAGACCGGCGGCTGCCCGCACACGGCCATCCGCGAGGACGCCTCCATCAACCTTGAAGCCGTGGACCGCATGCTGCGCCAGTTCCCCGAGGCGGACATCGTCTTCATCGAAAGCGGCGGCGACAACCTGGCCGCCACCTTCAGCCCCGAGCTGTCGGACCTGACCATCTACGTGATCGACGTGGCCGGTGGCGAGAAGATTCCGCGCAAGGGCGGCCCCGGCATCACCAAGAGCGATCTGCTGGTGGTCAACAAGACCGACCTGGCGCCCTACGTGGGCGCCAACCTGTCCATCATGGAAGCCGACACGCAGCGCATGCGCGCCCACAAGCCCTATGTGATGGGCAGCGTGAAAAGCGGCAAGGGCCTGCGCGAGGTGATCGACTTCATCACCGAGCGCGGCCTGCTGCCGCCCATGCCCGCGCAGGGCTGAAGACGGCCGCGCACGGCCTTCAGCGCTGCGGCGTGCCGCTGGTGGCCTTGGCCTTGGGCAGGGTGGCCGCGCTGCTGGAGGACACCAGCGGATGGCCGGTGGAGGTGGCCGCGCCATCGGTCTGGCGCCAGGCCGAGGGCTTGGGTGCCACCATGGGCTGGGGCGCGGCGGCAGGCGCGCGGCTGCGGTTCCAGGCCGGAAGCAGCACGCGGCGCACAAAGCCCATGTCCAGCGCCAGCCACAGCAGCACCGGGCACAGCGTGGGCACCATCAGCCCGCCCATCTGGTAGGCGTAGACGATGGCCTCCAGCTGCCATGTCTGTATGCCCAGCACGTTGAGGTCGAGCCGCGCCGCAAGGCACAGCTGCATCAGTACCTGCGAGACCACGCTGAAGGTCTGCAAGGGCAGCAGCGCCACATAGCCCACCAGGATGCGCCACCACCGGCCCGGCCCCCAGGCCGCCAGCAGCATGGCCACCAGCACCGGCAGGCCGTAGCCGTAGCGGGCGGGATCGACCTCGACGATGGCCTCGGCGCGGCGCCAGCCGGTCTGCTCGTTGGAGACCTGGACCGAGGAATTGACGACCAGGTTGCGGGGCGTCTCCAGGTCCACGCGCTGCACCCAGCCGTTGGCGGCGTTCTCCAGCACCCACTTGCTCATGCCGGACACCGGCACGGCCAGCCAGCCGGCCGCCAGCGTCCAGGCCAGGGTCAGCACCACGATGCCGCCCATGGCCAGGGCCGCGAAGCGCGAGATGGGATTGCGTCCGATCATGGCCTGCTCCTCAGGCGGCCACGGCGGCGGAAGCTGCAGCGGCGGGCGGCAGCGGCGGCTGGCCGCCATCATCCTGCGACGGCGCCTTGCGGCCGCTCCAGCGCACCCACAGCAGCCAGAACACCAGCACGTCCAGCATGATCAGCGCCTGCCAGAGGTATTCATGCGCGAAATTGAAGGCCGTGGTGCTCCACTGGCCCAGGTAGAACAGGCTGATGACGCGCAGCACGTTGATGGCCTGCACGGCCACGAAGCCGGCCAGCAGGCCCGCCAGCTTCTGGCGCCATGACGAGGGGAAGGCCATCACGGCGGCAAACAGCACGATGTAGGCCTCAAGGCCGTTGCAGCCGGCCTCGATGGAAACGCCGAAGCCCGTGGCCGTGTTCCACAGCACCTTGCCCGTGGCCGAGGCCGTGCTGTCGAACCAGGTCACCAGCGAGGCGCAGATGTGCGCCAGGAACGCCGTCCAGGGCAGCACGATGTGCTGCTGCACCCAACTGAGCAGGTTCAGCCCGAACATCGTCAGCTGGATGGCCAGAAAGATCAGAAAGAAGCGCAGCATGGCAGGTCTTGGAGTGTTGGTTGCCGGGCTTGCGACCTGGCGGTTGCGAAACAGTGTCCCTCTATAGGCTCGCATTATCTTCGGACCGCTCAAAGACGACAAAGGCCGGTGCGTGAATCACGCCACCGGCCCTTGCCGTCACGGGCGCATCACCGACGCTCGCGCCTGCGCATGGTCCCCAGCGCCATCAGCGCCAGCAGGGACGACATCAGCATCAGGCCCCACTGCGACAGCGTGGGAATGCTGGCCGTGCCGCCCGGCCCCGGCTTGAGCGGCGTGGTGGTCGTGCTCTTGTCGTTGTCGGGATTGCCATCACCGGGTACCGAGACCGTTGCCGAGTTGACCAGCGGGCGGGCGCCCTTGTAGGGCTTGTCCAGCTTGGTCTCCAGCGTGAAGACGGCCGTGCCGCCCTGGGCCAGCTGCGGCACGCTGCAGGTCACCGTGCGCGTGCCGCTGGCATAGCTGCAGCCTGCCGAGGCCGAGACGAACTCCAGCCCTGCGGGCAACACGTCGGTCACCGAGCCGCCCGCGGGCGACTGCGGATCGCGGCCGTAGTTGGTGACGGTCAGCGTGTAGCTGGCCGTGTCGCCATCGTCCAGCGGGCCGGCGGGGCCCTGCTTGCCGATCCCCAGGTCCACGGCATTGCCCTGGCGGCTGGTGGAGGTCCGGTCGGTGGTGGTGTTGTTGACGATCACATCGCCGCCATTGCTCAGCCATTCCGTCTCGAAGGGCTTGACCGAGGCCTCGTGGTAGATGGTGCCGCCCGATGCCTTGTCGGGCAGGGTCTGTGCGCGCATCTTGAACTTGATGGTCATGCTCTGGCCCGGAGCCAGCGCCGGGATGGTGCACTGCAGCGGCCCGCTGGTCGCGTTCAGCGCCGGCTGCACGCCGCACCAGGATGCGGAGGCGCCGGGAATGCCGGCCAGCGCCAGGCCGTTCTGGTAGCTGAAGGTGGCCGTGGAGCCCGATGCGGGGAACTTGTCGGTCACGACGACCTGGGTGGCGTAGGAGGGGCCGGAGTTGGTCACCGTGATGGTGTATTCGGTGTCCTCACCCAGCACCAGGCCGTCTGCCGTGTGGCGCATGCTGATGTTCACATCCAGCTCGGCGCGCTTGAGCCGGGCCTTGGCCTCGGCCTGGTTGTTGGCCTTGGTCAGCTCCTCGGTGGTGGTGTCCACGGCGACCGTGTTGAGGATCTCCGTATCGGCCGCCAGATCGCCGCGCGAGCGCATCTTGTAGGTCACGGTGTACTGCGCGCCTGCAGCCAGCTGATTGGTCCAGGCGCATTCCAGCGTGCCGCCCTGCACGCCATCGGTGGCAGCCGGAGTACAGGTGCCGCCGCCGGTGACCGTGGGCGTGCCGATGAAGATGGCGTCTGCAGGCAGCACGTCCTTGAGCGTGACATTGGCGGCCGACGAGGGGCCGTAGTTGGGCACCGTGACCGTATAGGTCAGCGGCTCGCCCGCAGCCGCCACCTTGGGCGAGACCTGCTTTTGCGCAGCGATTTCCGCGATGGCCTGCACGGTGATGCTGGCCGTAGAGGAATCGTTGCCGGGATCGGCGTCATGGATGTCCAGGGACTGGGCCGAGGCCGCGTTGGCATAGGTGCCGGTGGTGGCGCGCTTGGGACGGATCTTGACCTCGATCACCACCTCGGCCTCCGGGGCCATGGAGGTGATGTCGCAGGTCAGATCGCGCGTCTCGCTGTTGACGCCGCCCGAAGGAGTGCCGCAGCTGGCGTTGGCGCCGGAGACGATGCGGCTGGAGACAAAGCCGCCGCCCGGGTAGGTGTATGGCACGGGATTGCCGGCCTCGTCCACCGGGTTGCCGCCCACGATGCGCACGCCGTCGGTCTGCTTGACCAGGGACTGCAGCGCGTCGCGCACGCGCACATTCGTCACCGTGGTGCTGGCCGAATGGTTCTTCACCACCAGCTGGTAGGTGACCTCTTCACCGCTCTTGATGGAGGCCGGCGGCACAGGGCTGACCACGCTCTTGACGATGCCAACATCCACCTTGTCGGCCGACACGGTGACGGTCGCGGAGGTGGTGGCCGACGCATTGTCCCGGCCGACCACGCCCGCCGAGGCGTTGTTGGTGAAGTCCAGATGGCCCGAGGCCAGCGTGACCTTGGCCCTGACCGTGATCTGGCGGCTGGCGCCCACGGCCAGGCCCGCTGTCGAGGTGCAGCTCTGGGTGGCGCAGGTCCAGTCCCCCGCGCCGGTGCCCGCACCGGACATGCCGATGACGGTCATTCGGTTGTCCGCAGGGGTGTCGGATACGGTGATCAGCTGATTCGGCAGCACAGGCATGGGACCGTTGTTGGTCACCGTGATCGTGTACTGGAACTCCTCACCCGCCAGTACCGGGCGGCTGGGGCCGGCCTTGACGAGGCGCAGCCGCGCATCGTTGCTGAAGTTCACCGCCGCGCTATCGGTGTTGTTGGTCTTGTTGGGCTCGTTGAGTTCGGGTGGGACCCCGATCACGCCCTGGTTGACCAGTTGCGCACCCGGCGTTCCACCCGCAGCCACGCTGGCCTTGAAGCGGATGGCCTGCATGTTGGCGTAGCCGGCCACCGGGTACTCGCCCGCATGGGTGCAGGTGATGGTGCCGCTGTTGTGGCCGCAGTTCCAGGGTGCCGTGCTGCCGTCGAAGCCCGTGAAGGTCACGCCGGCCGGCAGGGTGTCGGTGATGGTGAGATCGCGCGGCACGAGGGAGCCGCCTTCGCGGCGCGGCTGCAGCGTGTAGGTGACCTCGGTCGCCTGCAGCGCATCCAGCACCGTGGGCGCCACCTGCTTGCGCAGCGAGACATCCACGAACTCGCTGCCGCTGGAGACCACGGCGGCGCTGGCGGTGTTGTTGCCGGACTGGCCGTCGGGCATCTCCGTGCTGGCGTCCTTGTAGCCCTTGACGCTGGCAGCGCCGGCAATGGTGCCGCTCATGTTGGCGATGGCCGGCACGGAGATGGAAGGCAGCACGGCGCCCGGCAGCACAGGGCCGCCGCGCGTGCAGCTGAGTTCACCCGAGATCAGCGGATAGCCCGAGGCGGGCGTACAGCTCCAGCCGCTGCCTGAGGGCACGCCCGTGACCACGGCGCCGTTGGGCACGGGGAAACGCACCACGGTACGGCCACCGGCGGGGACCTCGGACGGGCCCTTGTTCTGCACGTCGATGGTGTACTGGAAGGCGCCGCCGTTGGCGACGCTGGCGGGAGCCGCCATCGCGATGGCCAGATCGGCGGCCTCGGTGGTGGTGAAGTTGCGGTCCAGCTGCGTGTTGTTCTGGTCGTTGTCGTAGTCGGGCGAGGCCATGCGCGCGCTGGCCACGGCGCGCCAGTTGGTGCCGACGGTCGGCAGGATGACCTCGAAGCCCACGGACTTGAAGCCATCGGCGGGCGCCAGGTTGCCGATGTTGCAGACCAGCGTGTTGTTGCCTGCGGTGAGCACCGTACCAGCTGCGGGTGCCGTGCAGGAGATGCCGCCCGGGCTGCTGCTGTAGCCCTGGAACACGGCGCCCATGGGCAGCACCTCGGTCAGGGTGACGCCTACGGCGTCGGGACCGATGTTGTTGTGCCTGACCTTGGCCACATAGGTGAAGGTGCCGCCGGCAGGGCCTGCCGATGCGTCCTGTCCGTCATAGAGACCGTCCTGGTTGACCAGGATGTCGGTGTCGGCCGGCGCCGCCACGGCAGCCGCTGTTGCCAGCAAGCCGCCGGACAGCAGCGCACGCGCCAGCCAGCCCTTTCTCGTGAAAGCCATACAAACCTCTCTTTTGCTTCGTTGACAGCGCCGAATGCCGCAGGCACGGACGCACGAGGTGCCCGGCTGGAACAGCTCTGTCAGAAAGCCGGCTACCGGGCGCACCAAAAGGAGGCATGATGGTTCTTTATTACCAAAAGTAAATATGATCTGGAATTTTTAACAAAAGTGAGTATTTAGAAGTATTTGTGAGTTTTTCGTGAGTCGACCTTTTCCGGTCGTTTTTCCTCACGGAACGCAGACGTGAAAAAGCCGGTGGCAGCTTGGCTGGCACCGGCTTGCAATGCTGATCTGCCGCGCGCTGGCGCGGCAGTGAGCAGGCACTAAGGCCTAGGGAATGCGGCGGGGCAATCCTCGTGAGGAACTCACGCCAGCAGCGCGTTCACGCGCCTGACGTAGGCGGCCGGGTCTTCGGGCATGCCGCCTTCGGCCAACACGGCCTGGTCGAACAGGATGTTGGCCAGGTCATGGAAATGCACCGAACCGTCCAGCTTCTTGACCAGCGGATGCTCGGGGTTGACCTCCAGCACGGGGCGGGCGTCCGGCGCCTGCTGGCCGGCCTGCTTGAGCAGGCGCGCCAGCTGCAGGCTCATGCCGCCGTCCTGCACCACCAGGCAGGCGGGCGAGTCCACCAGGCGCGTGGTCACGCGCACGTCCTCGGCCTTGTCCTTGAGCGCTTCCTTGAGCTTGGCCAGCAGGGGCTTGAAGGTCTCGGCAGCTTCCTCGGCCGCCTTCTTTTCCTCTTCGTCCTGCAGCTTGCCCAGGTCCACGGCGCCCTTGGCCACGGACTGCAGCGGCGTGCCGTCGAATTCGGTCAGGTAGCCCATGGCCCATTCGTCCACGCGGTCGGCCATCAGCAGCACCTCGATGCCCTTCTTGCGGAAGACTTCGAGCTGCGGGCTGTTGCGTGCGGCGGTCAGGGAGTCGGCCGTGATGTAGTAGATCGCGTCCTGGCCTTCCTTCATGCGGGCCTTGTAGTCGGCCAGCGAGACGATGGCCTCGTCCTGGCTGGTGGAGGAAAAGCGCAGCAGCTTGGCGATGCGTTCCTTGTTGGCAAAGTCCTCGCCCAGGCCTTCCTTGAGCACGGGGCCGAACTCGGCGTAGAACTGGCTGTACTTGCCTTCCTTGGCCTTGTCCTCTTCGCTGACCACGTCGGTGACGCCGTCGGCCGCCGCGTCAGCGGCAGCGTCGTGGCGATCGTGCTTGGCCAGGTCTTCCAGCATGGACAGCACGCGCTTGGTCGAGCCGTCGCGGATCAGGCGCACGTCGCGGCTTTCCTGCAGCAGCTCGCGGCTGACGTTCAGCGGCAGGTCGGCCGAGTCGATCACGCCCTTGACGAAGCGCAGGTAGCCGGGCATCAGCGCCTCGGCGTCATCCATGATGAAGACGCGCTTGACGTAGAGCTTGACGCCGGCCTTCTTGTCGCGGTTGTAGAGGTCGAACGGCGCCTTGGCCGGGATGAACAGCAGCTGCGTGTACTCGGTGTTGCCCTCGACGCGGTTGTGGCTCCAGGTCAGCGGGTTCTCGAAGTCGTGGCTGATGGCCTTGTAGAAGTCCTGGTACTGCTCGGCCGTGATGTCCTTCTTGGGACGTGTCCACAGCGCGCTGGCCTTGTTGATGGTCTCCCACTCGCCCGTCTTCTCCATGGTGCCGGGCTGGTCGTTCTCGCCGTCCTTCCACTCCTCTTTTTCCATGAGGATGGGCAGGCTGATGTGGTCGGAGTACTTGCCGATGACCTGCTTGATCTTCCAGGCGTTGAGGAACTCCTCGGCCTCGGGGCGCAGGTGCAGCGTGATGCTGGTGCCACGCTGGGGGCGCTCGATCTGCTCGACCTCGAACTCGCCCGTGCCGCCGCTGGTCCAGCGCACGCCTTCGGAGGCCGGCAGGCCCGCGCGGCGCGTTTCCACGGTGATCTTGTCGGCCACGATGTAGCCCGAGTAAAAGCCCACGCCGAACTGGCCGATCAGCTGCGAGTCCGACTTCTGGTCGCCCGACAGCTTGTCCATGAAGGCCTTGGTGCCGCTCTTGGCGATGGTGCCCAGGTTGTCGACGGCTTCCTGCTCGCTCATGCCGATGCCGGTGTCGGCAATGGTCAGCGTCTTGGCAGCGGCGTCGAAGGACACGCGCACTTCCAGGTTGGGCTGGTCCTCATAGAGGGAGGCATCGTTCAGCGCCTCGAAGCGCAGCTTGTCGCAGGCGTCGGAGGCGTTGGAGACCAGCTCGCGCAGGAAGATCTCGGGGTTGGAGTACAGCGAATGCGTGACCAGGTGCAGCAGTTGCGCAACTTCGGCCTGAAAAGAATGGGTTTGCTTGCTCATGCAGACAGTGTCCTATGTCCTATGGGTTCACAACAGGGAAAAAATCAGCCCTCATCTCGGGCCGGCGAGCGCATTATCAAGACCCCGCCGCCCCTGTGGCGGCGCAGGCTCTGGACGATTGTTCACTTTTTCGCCCTCACGGCGGGGCTGGCGCAGGGCTATAACTGCGCCACTTTCCGCTGTGCGGCGGACGGTGCGCGCAGGGCCCGGGCGCAATGGCGGGCCTGCTTCAGGAGATTTTCCATGCACAGCTCTGTTCAAAAATGGTCCGCCGAATTCCTCGGAACCCTGTGGCTGACCCTGGGCGGCTGCGGTGCGGCCGTGCTGGCCGCCGCCTTCCCGCAGGTGGGCATCGGCCTGGTCGGCGTCTCGCTGGCCTTCGGCCTGACGGTGCTCACGGGCGCCTATGCCTTCGGGCCCATCTCGGGCGGGCACTTCAACCCGGCCGTCTCCGTGGGCCTGGCCATGGGCGGGCGCTTTGCCTGGAGCGAACTGCCGGGCTACATCGTCTCGCAGGTGCTGGGCGCCATCACGGGCGCGGCCATCCTCTATGTGATCGCCACGGGCAAGGCCGGCGCCGACATCGGCGGCTTTGCCACCAACGGCTACGGCGCGCATTCTCCGGGCGGTTACGGCATGACGGCAGCCCTGGTCACCGAGGTGGTGATGACGGCCTTCTTCATCCTGGTCATCCTGGGCGCCACGGCCAAGCGCGCGGCGGCCGGCTTTGGCGGGCTGGCCATCGGCCTGTGCCTGACGCTGATCCACCTGATCTCGATTCCCGTGACCAATACCTCGGTCAACCCCGCGCGCAGCACGGGCCCGGCCCTGTTCGGTCCCGAGATCGCCATCTCGCAACTGTGGCTGTTCTGGGTGGCCCCCATCGTGGGTGCGCTGATCGGCGCCGTGATCTACAAGGCCCTGCTGGCCAACCCGGCCAACGAATAAGGCCAGGGACGGGCGCTGCAGGCGCCCCGCAGCAGACTCAAGCGGCTGGCGACAGCCGCTTTTTTCATTGAATCTTTGGTGAAACACGGTTTTCGTTTGTTGCATGGCGGCAACGCGAAGGACTTTCACCCGGCAAAAACCGGCCAACTTTACGAAACAGAAACCGAACGCTAGTGATTCGCAATAACAATTCGCGGGCTTTCATCGGAGTGAACATGAGCAAAATCCAACAAATCCTCCCCCCCGCGAACGTCACGCAGCTGGCCCTTGCCGCTGCCCTGTGCCTCGCGGGCACCTCGGCCTTCGCGCAGACCAGCACCACGCTGGGCACCGTGAACGTGACGTCTTCGAGCGAAGCGCCCGTCAAGACCGACAACGCCTCCTCGGCCAAGTTCACGGCCCCGCTGGTGGACACGCCCAAGACGGTGCAGGTCATCAACGAGGAAATCATCAAGCAGACCGGCGCGACCAGCCTGCAGGAAGCCCTGCGGTCCACGCCCGGCATCACCTTCGGCAACGGCGAAGGCGGCAACCCCTCGGGTGACCAGCCCTTCATCCGCGGCATGGATGCCCAGGCCAGCACCTTCGTGGACGGCATGCGCGACATTGCGGCCGGCACGCGCGAGGTGTTCAACCTGGAAGCGGTGGAAGTCATCAAGGGCGCCGATTCGGCCTATGCAGGCCGTGGCGGCGCTGGCGGCTCCATCAACCTGGTGACCAAGAAGGCCAGGAACGAGAACTTCATCAGCGGCGACGTGGGCCTGGGCACGGACAGCTACCGGCGCGCCACCATCGACGCCAACCGCGTGCTGGGCGAAGGCGTGGGCCTGCGCCTGAACGCCATGGTGCACGACGCCGACGTTCCCGGCCGCAGCGGCCCCGAGAACAAGCGCTGGGGCATTGCCCCCACGGTGACCTTCGGCATGGGCACGCCCACCGAGGTCTCGCTGTCCTGGCAGCACCTGCAGACCGACAACATTCCCGATGGCGGCGTGCCCTACCTGTACAGCAGCACGGCTGCGGCCGGCCTGCGCGGCGGCAGCGTGGTGCGTCCCACCTACGGCAACAACCGCGACAACTGGTACGGCCTGACCAGCCGCGACTACGAAAAGGAAAAGAGCGACCTGTTCACGGCCACCGTGGAACACAAGTTCACCGACACCCAGAAGTTCCGCAACAGCCTGCGCTACAGCAAGACCGAACAGGACTACCTGTGGACCCAGCCCGACGACAGCAAGGGCAATGTCGTCAATGGCTATGTGTTCCGCCGTGGCAATGCACGCGTGGCCGACATCAAGACGCTGCAGAACCTCTCGGAATTCACGGGCAAGGCCCAGACCGGCAGCGTGGGCCACAGCTACGCCTTCGGCCTGGAACTGTCCAAGGAAAAGGCCGAGTCCCGCACCGCCGCGCTGCAAACCACCAACACCACCTGCACGGCCGCCAGCCTGTGGTGCGCCTCGCTGAACAACCCCGACAGCAGCCCGCTGTGGAACCTGCCCGTGACGCTGGGCGACCCCAGCCACAACCAGATCGACACCGTGGCGCTGTACGGCTTCGACACGCTGAAGTTCAACGACCAGTGGCTGCTCAATGCCGGCCTGCGCATGGACCACTACAAGATCAGCTCCTCCGGCCCCGCCGGCCGCACCACGCCGGCCTATGACCTGAGCCGTTCGGACACATTGTTCAACTACCAGCTGGGCCTGGTCTACAAGCCGGCCACCAACGGCAGCATCTACGCCAGCATCGGCACCTCCTCGCGCCCCGGCGGCTCCATGCTGGGCAACGGCAACGAGGACCTGGGCATCTCCACCGACCAGCTGGCCAACCTAGCTCCCGAGAAGACCCGCTCGCTGGAGCTGGGCACCAAGTGGGACCTGATGGAAAAGCGCCTGGCGCTGACGGCCGCGCTGTTCCGCAACGACGTGACCAATGCGCGCATCACCGAAAACGGCGTCACCTACATGGGCGGCAACAAGGTGGTCAACGGCGTGGAACTGGGCTTCACGGGCAGCGTGCTGCCGGGCCTGAGCGTCTTCGGCGGCTACACCTACATGGACAGCGAGCAGAAGAACGCAGGCGCTGGCAGCGTGGCCAATGGCCAGCCCTTCCCCAACACGCCCAAGCACAGCTTCAGCCTGTGGACCAGCTACAAGCCCATGGCAAAGCTGACCTTGGGCCTGGGCATCTACGCCCAGAGCAGCGTGAACCAGAGCTACATCCTGTCCACGGTGGATGGCGGCATCGTCACCAAGGGCGCCAGCGGCTATGCGCGCTACGACGCCATGGTGGCCTACCAGATCGACCGCAACCTGACCGTGCAGCTGAACCTGTACAACCTGGGCGACAAGGTCTACTACAGCGGCATCCGCTCGCCCCACTACGCGACCATGGCCGCAGGCCGCTCGGCCGTGGCCTCGCTCAAGTGGACGTACTGATCTGCTGATCGCCCCGGGCGAACGCGCAGCGGCTTGACGCTGCGCAGATCACCGCAAAGCCCCGCAGGCCATCGCCGCCTGCGGGGCTTTTTTGCGGGACACTCGCTGATTCCCCCTGAGGACCGCCTGCCATGATGCTACGCATACCCGCCCTGCTCAGCCCCGACGAAGTGCGCCAATGCCGCCAGGCGCTGGAGCAGGCCCCGTGGCAGGACGGCCGCGCCACGGCCGGCCCTCTGGCGGCCCAGGTCAAGGCCAACCTGCAGCTGCCGCTGGACAGCCAGGCCGGCCAGGCGATAGGCAACCTCATCCTCGACAAGCTGGGGGCCAGCGCGCTGTTCATGTCGGCCACCCTGCCGCTGAAGGTGCTGCCGCCGCGCTTCAACCGCTACGAGGGCGGCGGCACCTACGGCAACCATATAGACAACGCCATCTTCACCATCCCCGGCACGGCCATCAAGGTGCGCAGCGATGTCTCCACCACCGTGTTCTTCAGCGAGCCCGACGAGTACGAAGGCGGCGAACTGATCGTGGAGGACACCTTCGGCCACCAGAGCGTGAAGCTGGCCGCGGGCGACGCCATCGTCTACCCCGGCACCAGCCTGCACCGCGTCAACCCCGTCACGCGCGGCACGCGCTACGCCAGCTTCTTCTGGACGCACAGCCTCGTGGCCTCGGACGAGAAGCGCCGCATCCTGTTCGACCTGGACCAGCAGATCCAGCAACTGACGGTGCGCCACCCGGGCGACCCCGCGCTTTCCGCGCTGTCCGGCACGTACCACAACCTGTTGCGGATGTGGTCGCAGGCCTGACGCCGCAGGAGCCCAGGCCCGGCATGTAGGTCTTGTCGAGCAGGTTGCCGGAAATGGAGCGCACTCCAAACACCGGCACCGCCACAAGTGAGTGCGGCCCGTTGCGCAAACGTGCGCAACGGGCCGCAGGGAATGCTCACGCGGCGTCAAAAGCTCTCGTGTGCACCCAGGTAGCGCCACTGGCCCACAGGCAGATTGCCCAGCGTCACGCGGCCGATGCGGATGCGCTTGAGGCCCACCACGCGCAGGCCCACCAGTTCGCACATGCGGCGGATCTGGCGCTTCTTGCCTTCGGTCAGCACAAAGCGCAGCTGCTCGGGGTTCTGCCAGTCCACCTTGGCGGGCTTGAGTGCCTCGCCGTCCAGCGACAGGCCATGGCACAGGCGTGCCAGCTGCTCGGCCGGGAACACGGATTGCACGTCGATGTCGCGGTCACCGTAGGTCACGCGCACCAGGTACTCCTTGTCCATCTCCGAGTCTTCGCCAATGATCTGGCGCGCCACGCGGCCGTCCTGGGTCATGACAAGCAGGCCCACGGAGTCGATGTCCAGCCGGCCGCAGGGCGCCAGGCCCTTGAGCTGCGCGAAGTTGAAGCGCGTGCGGCTGGTGTCTTGGTTCCAGTGGTTCTGGGGCGTGACCAGGACCACGGCGGGCTCGTGGCCGTCCTCGGCCTGGCCGCTGACATAGCCCATGGGCTTGTGGATCAGGATGGTGACCTGCTGGTCCTGGCGCTCGCGCGCTTCGCGCTCGACGGTGATGCGGTCGGCCGCCACCACGTTCTGGCCCATCACGGCGAGTTCTCCATTGACGCGGACCCAACCCTTGTCCACCCACTCGTCGGCCTCGCGGCGCGAGCACAGGCCCATGTCGGCCAGGCGCTTGTTGATGCGCACGCCACCGGGAACCTGCTCCTGCAGCGGCTCGGGAGCACGCTTGACGGGGATTTCGCGGCTGGCGCCACCGTCGGCGGGACGGTAGGTGCGGATGCCGCTGAGCGGACGGTAGGCGGGCTCGGCCTGGGGCGCCTCGTCGCGGCGCGGTCCGCGCGCATCGTCACGGCGGGGGCCGCGGGCGTCGTCCCGGGGACGGTCGCGGAAACCACCTTCACGCGGGCCGTCGCGGGGTCCGTCGCGCTGGCCGTCACGTTGGCCATCGCGTTGACCATCACGCGGACGCTCATCGCGCTGGCCATAGGGCCGGTCGCGGCGATCGTCCGGGCGGGGCGGGCGCGGGGGGCGGGCATCGCGCGTATCACGGGCATCGCGCATGTCGCGCTGCTCGCGCGGGGCACGGTTTTCGCCGCCGCCCTGTTCGCGCCAGTCGCCACGCGGCTGGGAACGGTCCAGGTCCTCGGCACGGCCGAAACCGCCGCTGCGCGGGCGCTGGTCACGGGCGTCGTCGCGGGGTGCTGCACCGCGGGCATCGCCTCGGGGAGCCGCACCGCGGGCATCGCCGCGAGGGGGGGCATCACGGCGGTCGGAGCGCTCGTAGCGATCATTGCGGCCGCCACGGTCGCCGCCACGTTCATTGCGGTCGTTGCGGTCACTGCGCGGGCCGCCGCGTGCGCCCGCAGATTTGCCCGCGCCACCCGAAGGGCGGCGGGCATCGCCAGCCGGCTCGGCCTGTGGCTTTTCGGGGCGGCGCAGCACAGGGCGCGCGGAGGGCGCTGCCGCCTCGTCGGCGCCGGGCCGGGACGGTTTGGAAGAAGTAGGGGATGACATTAGACCGCCATTGTCGCGCGGCAAGGCCCGCAGCGGCTGCGCCCTGCGGCCAATACGGGCATTGCGCTCGGCTATCGGGCGACTATCGGGCGGCCTGCGGGCAGGCCGCCAGGGCCCCCTTGCCAGCCCCGCCGCCCGGCCCTGCGCCCCGGCGGGCTCGCCATGTTCCGCACCACACATTCATGAACCATGCAATGCGCCTGGCGGCCGAACCATCCCGATCGCTGTATCCGTCGCGATATGCACAACCGGATGAATCCTCAATGAAAAATCGACAAGAAGCGAATCACATCGGCAAAACATCTTCAATCCGGCCGATTGGGATCTTGCAATGCACGGCATGCAATATGTAAAAAACTGTATTTTATTTGGGCGATTCCATTCATTGGCGATTGCAAATCAACCCATTGGGCTTGCCATTGCCCATACATCTCCCCATAGAATGGCGCCCGTCCAGAAACGGGGGCTCTTTCGAGACAACAGCCCTTCGCGCAGCGCCTGCTGCGGTATCCAGACCATCCCGCCCGGACTCCCGCCTCATTCAACAAGGAAAACCATGAGCGATACACCCAACCTATCGAATTCCACTCCATTGAAAGAACAATTCAAGGCGCTGCTTATCACCAAGCCGGACTTGACTGGAATCGAGTGGTCCGATATGGAGACGGCCATCGGCCCGAATGCTGAGAAATACCGGCCACTGTGGGAGCGCATGGTCAGCGGGAAAAAGGGCTTTTTCGCATCCATGAGTCCCTGCTGGACCGCCATTCCCTTTATGGGCGTTTCCTGGGCCATTGCGCGCCGCGTCTACGCCTATGCCGTGGTGGCCTTCATCACCCTGTTGATCATCAATCTGCTGATGCCCGGCACGGGCGGCGCCGGGCGCGTGCTCGGCATCGCGGTGGCCATCTCGTTCACGGTCAAGCGCACCTACCTGCAATGGCTGATCACGCGCATACAGCAGATCAACCAGAGGGGCCTGGTGGGCGCTGCGCGCGAAGAGGCGCTGCGCCAGATCGGCGGCCTGGACCAGAAGAACGGCTGGATCTCCTTCGGCGTGCTGCTGGCCATCGGCATCGTGCTGGCCGCCTTCTGAAGCTCCAGGCCCGCAGATCAGCGGTCCACGGGCAGCCGGTCGCACAGGGCCACCAACTGCGCCAACTGGGGGCCCACATCCCGGATCAGCGTGCGGGCCGGCATGCGCAGGCCCGGCACGGCGCAGTTGAACAGCAGGCGGCGCGACCCGTAGCGGATGCGCGAGGCCGCACCCACGGCGCACACGCCCAGGCCGGAGTCCCCCATGTTGACCGCGAAGCCCCGGGCGGCATAGTGCGCCAGGCTTTCGCTGGCGTTGTCCCTGCAGCGCGCATATTCCTCGGGCCGCTGGCTGCGCACGCGGTCCAGGAAGCGCTGCAGTTCCCCGGAATCGAGCTGGGCCAGCCCTGCCCGGCCCATGGCCGTTTCCAGCACGCCGCGCACGGCGCCCACGCCGGGTCGCTTGAGCGTGCCGCCCTCCCAGGCGCAGGTATCCAGATAGACCACATCCAGGTCCATGACCACGCCCACCGACACCGCCCCCTTCACACGGTCGGCCAGCGCCTGCATGGGCAGGCGCAGCGGGCCGAGCAAGGGCGTATTGATCACATAGGGGTAGCCCAGGGCGACCGCGGCCGGGCCGACGAAGTAGCGGTCCAGCCGCTCGTCATGGTCCAGGTAGCCCATGGTCTGCAGGCTGCGGCACAGCCTGGACACGGTGGGGCGCGGCAGGCCCAGGCGGCGGGCCAGTTCGCTGTTGGCATGCGGGCGCGGGTCGCTGACGAAGCACTGGAGAATCATCAGCCCCTTGGCCAGCGTGCCCGCGAAATACGGGTCCTGCTCGCGGATGCGGCAGACATCCTGCGAGTCCCTGGGTTGGTGGGCAATGGGGGTGTGGGGCACGTGGCGATTGTGCGGACCACGGCCGCAAAGCCGCAACTGCATTTCAATATTTGAAACTGCATTGCAGCCCTGGTGCCCGCGCTTCCTACAGTGCGGCCCATGAGCCAAGCCCCCACCCCCCACCCCGCCGACGCCCGCCTGCAGGCGTTGATCGCAGACATCCGCCATTTCGTGCGCCACCGCTGGCATCCGCTGGAGGAGCAGATCGAGCGCGACGACAGCATTCCGCCCGCCGTGGTCCAGGAGCTGCGCGACAAGGGCTATTTCGGCTGGAGCATTCCCCAGGCCTACGGCGGCCTGGGCCTGAGCACCGAGGAGCTGGTGCGCTGCGCCTTCGAGCTGTCCCAGGCCTCGGTGGCGCTGCGGGCCCGCGTGGGCACCAACACCGGCATTGGCTCGGAAGCCCTGGTGGCCGACGGCACCGAGGCGCAAAAGCAGCGCTGGCTGCCGCGCATGGCGCGCGGCGAGCTCACGGGTTGCCTGGCGCTGACCGAGCCGGACGCGGGCTCGGAAGCGAGCAACATCCAGACCACGGCGCGCCGCGAGGGCGACCACTACGTGCTCAACGGCAGCAAGCGCTTCATCACCAATGCGCCGCTGGCCGATGTGTTCACCGTCATCGCCCGCACCGGCGAAGGCAGCACGGGCAGCGAGGGGCTGACGGCCTTCTTCGTGGAGCGCTCGCCGGGCCTGGTGACGGGCCAGCCCTATCGCAAGATGGGCCAGGCGGGCTCGCCCGTGTCCGACGTGCATTTCCAGGACTGCCGCGTGCCGGCCGACCAGATCATCGGCGGGCGCGAGGGCCAGGGCTTCAAGACCGTGATGAAGGTGCTCAACAAGCAGCGCCTGCACCTGGCAGCGCTGTGCACGGGGCCGGCGATCCGCATGCTGGACCTGGCGCTGGCCCATGTGCGCCAGCGCGAGCAGTTCGGCCAGCCGGTGGCGAACTTCCAGCTGGTGCAGGCCATGCTGGCCGACAGCCGCACCGAGATCTTCGCGGCGCAATCCATGATCCTGGAGGCCGCCCGCGCCCGCGACCGGGGCGAGGACGTGGCGCTGTCCGCCTCCATGTGCAAGTACTTCGCCTCCGAGATGTGCGGCCGCGTGGCCGACCGCGCCGTGCAGATGTTCGGCGGCGCAGGCTATGTGGCCGACTTCAGCCCCATCGAGCGCTACTTCCGCGACGTGCGCCTGTTCCGCCTCTACGAAGGCACCAGCCAGATCCACCAGCTCAACATCGCCAAGCTCATGCTGCGCGAGAGCGCCTGACATCGGAGGCCCCCATGACATCCCCCCTCACCCCGAAGCACCTGGCCACCCTGGGCCTGCTGGCTGCGCTGTGTGCCTGCGCGCAGGCGGCCCAAGCGGCACAGACGGCCCAGGCGACTTTTCCCGATCGGCCCGTGCGCGTGATCGTTCCCTTTCCCGCAGGCGGCAGCACCGACCTCGTGGCCCGCGCGCTGTCGGTGGAACTGGGCCAGGCCCTGGGCCAGCCGGTGGTGGTGGAGAACAAACCGGGCGCAGGCAGCCTGGTCGGCTCGGAACTCGTGGCCCGCGCCGCGCCCGATGGCTACACCCTGCTCATGGCAGGCCTGAGCAATGTCTTCCTGCCCCATGTGCACGCCAACCTCAAGTGGAATCCGCTGACCGACTACGAGTACATCGGCCTGGTGGCCGACCTGCCCAACGTCATTGCCGTCAACGCCAAGACCCCCTACCGCACGCTGGCCGAACTGGTGGCGGCCGACAAGGCCAGGCCCGGCACGCTGTCCTTCGGCTCGGCCGGCACGGCCACGCCCTCGCACCTGGTCTGCGAGATGGTCAACCACCGGCTCGGAACGAAGATGCAGCACCTGCCCTACAAGGGCAATGCCCCGGCCGTCAACGACCTCATGGCCGGCCACATCCCGGTGATGTGCAACAACCTGGGCGGCACCCTGCCCTACATGCAGGGCGGGCAGATCCGCATCCTGGCGCAGACCGGCAAGAGCCGCTCGCCCGCAGCGCCCGACATTCCCACCTTTGCCGAGCTGGGCGTGGCCGGGCTGGACACCGGCCTGTGGGTGGGCCTGGCCGCGCCCAAGGGCACGCCGCAGCAGATCGTGGCCACGCTCAACCAGGCGCTGGCCAAGGCCATGGCCTTGCCCGAGACACGCGACAAGCTGGCGCGCCTGGGTGCCACGCCGCTGCCCACGCAGACGGCGGACTTCCACAAGCGCGTGGCCGAAGACCGCCGCGCCTGGGAGCCCGTGCTGAAGAACGTGGACCTGAAAGGCAACTGATGCAGCGCCAAGGCTATCCGCTGGAGGGTGTGCGCATCCTCGACATGGCCACGGTGCTGGCCGCCCCTTTCTCGGCCACCCTGTGCGGCGACCTGGGCGCCGACGTCGTCAAGCTGGAGTTGCCCGGCGGCGGCGACACGCTGCGCAGCCTGGCCCCCGTGCACGACGGCCACGCCGTGTTCTGGAAAACCGCCAACCGGGGCAAGCAGGGCATCTCGCTGGATGTGCGCAAGGCCGAGGGCCGCGCGCTGTTCCTGCGGCTGATCGAGGATTTCGACGTGCTCGTGGAGAACTTCCGCACCGGCACGCTGGACCGCTGGGGGCTGGACCTGGCCACCTTGCATGCCCGCAACCCGCGCCTTATCGTGCTGCGCCTGACGGGCTTCGGCCAGACCGGTCCCTATGCGCGCCGGCCGGGCTTTGCGCGCATCTTCGAGGCCATGAGCGGCTTCGCCCACCTGACGGGCGAGGCGGGCGGCCCGCCCCAGCACATGAACTACCCGCTGGGCGATGCAGTGGCCGGCCTGTTCGGCGCCTTCTCCATCGCGGCCGCACTGGCCGAGCGCAACGCGCAGCCGCCCGGCGAACGGCGCGGCGTGGAGATCGACCTGTCGGCCACCGAAGCCATGCTGCGCCTGCTGGACCCGCTGGCGGCCGAATTCCAGCTGGGCGGACAGGCACGCAGCCGCACGGGATCGTGCGCGGGCTACACGGCGCCCTCCAACGTCTACCGCACGCGCGACGGCGCCTGGCTCACCGTGGTCGCCACAGGCGATGCCATCTTCACGCGCCTGTGCCAGGCCATGGACCGCGCCGACCTGGCCGCCGACCCGCGCTTTGCGGACAACGCCGCGCGCATCCGCCACCTGCAGGCACTGGATGCGCAGATCGTGCAATGGTGCGCAGCCCTGGACTGCGCCCAGGCCACGGCCGCGCTGGCCGCGCACGACATTCCGTTCAGCAAGGTCTGCTCGGCCGAGGACGCGCTGCAGGACCCGCATTTCGTGGAGCGCGGCAGCTTCATCACCCTGCCCGACCCCGACCTGGGCCCCCTCGCCGCCCCCGCGCCCGTGCCACGCTTCACCGGCCGCCAGGCCCCTTCGCCCCGCAGCGGCCCGGCCACAGGCCAGGACAATGCACGCATCTATGCGGAGTTGGGGCTGGATGCGCAGCAGCAGGAGCGGCTGCGGCGCGAAGGCGTGATCTGAAGGTGTGCAGTGCTGGCGTCAGATGACCAGCCGTGCGGCCAGCAGGTCCGCCTGCTCGGCGAACTTGCGGGGATGGGACGTGCGCAGCTGCGCCAGGTTCTGCACCTTCCATCGCACGCCGGGCAGGTGTTCGAGATGGGCGATGTCCAGCGCCGGCCAATCGGGCGCTCCTGCGGCCAGCGACAGCAAAAAGCGCCGCTCGCTGGCACCCAGCCCTTGCTGGAGCTCCCGCAGCAACCGCTCGCGTGCTGCTAGCAGAGATTGCAGCGGC
>NZ_JAELTK010000352.1:0-252 GCF_016428765.1 Delftia sp. ASV31 | reverse complement strand
CCCCCCCCCCCCCCCCCCCCCCCCCCCCCCCCCCCCCCCCCCCCCCCCCCCCCTTTTCAAGCAGAAGACGGCATACGCGATCAACGTCAGCGTCTCGTGGGCTCGGAGATGTGTATAAGAGACAGGTGCTGGCCCTGCCCGCAGACCGCACGCAGGCGGCGATCTCGGGCACCTTGCTGAGCTTTGCCGTCTATGCGGGCGCGGTGATCTGGGTGTTTGCCGTGCGCAGCGCCTGGCGCGCCTGGGCCGGGC
>NZ_JAELTK010000351.1:0-252 GCF_016428765.1 Delftia sp. ASV31 | reverse complement strand
CCCCCCCCCCCCCCCCCCCCCCCCCCCCCCCCCCCCCCCCCCCCCCCCCCCCCCTTTTCAAGCAGAAGACGGCATACGCGATCAACGTCAGCGTCTCGTGGGCTCGGAGATGTGTATAAGAGACAGGACCAGGCCCCCAGGGCCACGCACCCGTGCGCCGTGGTGTAAAAACACTGCTGCAGGCCGCAGACAGCGGCCCGAGAACCATCTGCAAGAATTTCCGGAGACCTGTTCATGTTCAACCGCCGTTCC
>NZ_JAELTK010000350.1:0-252 GCF_016428765.1 Delftia sp. ASV31 | reverse complement strand
CCCCCCCCCCCCCCCCCCCCCCCCCCCCCCCCCCCCCCCCCCCCCCCCCCCCCCTTTTCAAGCAGAAGACGGCATACGCGATCAACGTCAGCGTCTCGTGGGCTCGGAGATGTGTATAAGAGACAGCCCTGAAGGTTCGCCTGGGCGATCGACAAGTCCTGGGCGGCCTGAGCCTGGCCCTGCCCGCCGGCCGCTGGACCGCCATCGTCGGCCCCAATGGCGCCGGGAAATCCACGCTGCTGCGCGCCCTGG